>CAXACF010000022.1:0-11146 GCA_963967125.1 uncultured Rhodobacterales bacterium
CGCCCGTCAGGTGATCTTCCTCGTCAGTGGTGCCGGTAAACAGGAGGCCCTCCGGAGACTGGTCGATCCAATCAGTATGTCACGTTTTTCACGTCGCGCATTTGCGGGGCTGACATTGGCGGCATGTGTTGCGGGATGCAATGCAGTCGAAAATGTCAAAGAAGCGCTTCCCAAACGAAATACAGAAGATGGTGCAGCCCGCATTGATGCGCGCGTTGATGCCACGTTAGAGCAGATGTATATGGAATACCCAGAAACCGTACAGCTGAGCCAACGCGCCTCTGGCATCTTAATCATGCCATTGATTACCGAGGCCGGATTTGGTTTTGGTGGCGGGTACGGCCGAGGTGCGTTACGGATTGATAACGCAACCCAAGAGTACTACTCCGCTTCATTTGCAACCACGGGTCTGCAAATTGGCGCGCAGCAATATGCGCATGCGCTGTTCTTTATGACCGATGATGCATTGGCCAACTTCCGCAATTCGCAAGGCGTTGAGTTTGGCGGTAACATTGATTTCACGGGCGGTCGTCAGGGCGAAGCATTGCGTGCCGATACAACCACGGTGTTGTCAGAAGTTGTCCCTCTGGTCTTTGGTCAGGCGGGATTGCGGGTTGGCATCACAATGGACGGCACGAAATACACACGTATTTTCCCGTAAATTTTCCATCATGCGCACTTCTAAAGCCGACCAAGTGGTCGGCTTTTTGTTTTGGAATGAGAAGATCCCGAAATCACTCAGAAATCACAGATTAATTTCCAATCCGTCCGCGGATTCAGTGAAAAGACATTGCACCCAATATAGGCGGTCTGATATAAGTCTACATAACAAAATATAGCGTAAATAAGACAGGCAACACTCCGTGACTGATACACCTGAAACACCAGAAACAGACGAAGATAACGAACCCCAGCGTATGCAATTTGACGGGCCTTCTGTTTCGATCACGGATGAGCTGAAAACATCCTATCTTGATTACGCGATGAGTGTGATCGTCAGCCGTGCAATTCCTGATTTGCGCGATGGTTTGAAACCCGTTCACCGCCGCATTTTATATGCCATGCACGAAACGGGCAATTCGCACGACAAGGCCTATCGCAAATCCGCGCGTCCGGTTGGGGATGTGATGGGTAAATATCACCCCCACGGTGATGGGGCAATTTATGACGCGCTGGTGCGTATGGCGCAGGATTTTTCCATGTCCCTGCCCCTGTTGGATGGTCAAGGTAACTTTGGTTCGATGGATGGGGATAACCCCGCGGCCATGCGTTACACCGAGGTCCGAATGGATAAACCATCGGCCTTTTTGTTGGCGGACATAGATAAGGACACTGTCAATTTCCAAGACAACTATGATGGCAAGGATCAGGAACCAACGGTTCTGCCTGCGCGTTTTCCAAATATGTTGGTCAATGGGGCGGGTGGTATTGCCGTGGGTATGGCCACGAACATTCCACCGCACAATCTGGGTGAGGTGATTGATGCCACATTGGGATTGATCGATAATCCCGATCTGTCATCCGAAGAATTGATCCAATACGTCCCTGGCCCCGATTTCCCCACAGGCGGGATCATGTTGGGCCGATCCGGCGCACGCAAAGCCTATATCGAGGGACGCGGCAGCGTGATCATTCGCGCAAAAACACGTGTCGAAGAAATCCGCAAAGATCGCTATGCGATCATTATCGATGAAATTCCCTATCAGGTAAACAAAGCCTCGATGATCGAAAAAATCGCCGAACAAGTGCGCGAGAAAAAGATCGAAGGCATCGCACATGTTCAGGATGAATCTGACCGCAATGGTGTACGTGTTGTTGTCGAATTAAAACGAGATGCAACGGCCGAGGTTGTGTTGAACCAACTGTATCGCTTTACGCCGATGCAGACATCTTTTGGCTGTAACATGTTGGCCTTGAACGGTGGACGACCAGAGCAATTGACCCTGCGCACGTTCCTGACCAACTTTATCGATTTCCGCGAAGAGGTGGTTGCCCGCCGCACGGCCTATGAATTGCGCAAAGCGCGTGAACGCAGCCACGTTCTGTGTGGTTTGGCAGTTGCTGTGTCAAACGTGGATGAGGTCGTGGCCACAATCCGCGGATCAGCAGATGCCGCAGATGCCCGTGAAAAATTGATGACACGCCGTTGGCCCGCACATGACATTGCGGAATATATCCAATTGATCGATGATCCTACGCATACGATGAATGAGGATGGGACATATAACCTGTCTGAAACACAGGCCCGCGCGATCCTTGACCTACGCTTACAGCGTTTGACACAGATAGGTGTCAAAGAGGTTACCGATGAACTCCAAGAATTGGCAGGCAAAATCCGCGAATATTTGGAAATCCTTGCGTCGCGTGATCGCATCATGGGTATCATCCGTACTGAATTGGAAGAAGTGAAAGAGCAATTCGCAGTTCCACGTCGCACCGAGATCGTTGAATGGTCGGGCGACATGGAAGATGAGGATCTGATCGAACGCGAAGATATGGTCGTGACTGTCACCTCAGGTGGATACATCAAACGCACTCCCTTGGCCGATTTCCGCGCGCAACGTCGTGGCGGTAAGGGTCTATCGGGGATGCAGACCAAGGATGAAGATGTGGTCACCACCCTATTTGTGGCCAACACGCATACGCAACTGTTGTTCTTTACGACCGATGGGATGGCCTACAAACTGAAAACATGGCGTCTGCCACAGGGTGGTCGTACGGCCAAAGGGAAGGCCATTGTAAATATCCTGCCCATCCCAACAGGTGTCTCCATCGCGGCGATTATGCCCGTGGATGTGCCCGAAGAAGAATGGGACAACCTACAAATTATCTTTGCCACATCTGCGGGTGATGTGCGCCGAAATGCATTGTCAGATTTCACCAATGTCCGTTCAAACGGAAAAATCGCGATGGACCTGCCCGAGGGGATTGAATTGGTTAATGCGCGCATTGCAGGTGAAGATGACGATGTGATGCTATTCACAAATTCGGGTCGCGCGATCCGCTTTTCCACCACAGACGTGCGTGTGTTTAAAGGGCGCAAATCAACGGGTGTGCGGGGTATTCGCCTAATGGGCGAGGATCGCGTTGTGTCCATGTCGATCATTCGCCATTTCGATGCCACATCGGATGAACGCGCCGCCTATCTGAAAATGCGCCGTGCGATTGCGGGCATGGTGGATGAAGAAGGCAGCAGCGACGAAGAAGGCGTCAGCGAAAACGCGACAATTTCCCAAGAGCGTTATGCAGAGATGTCAGCGGCCGAAAACCTGATCCTAACGATCACAAAGGGTGGATCAGGCAAAATGTCATCAAGCCATGATTATCCCGTACGTGGACGTGGCGGTATGGGCGTTGCAGCCATGGACAAGGCGATGCGCGGCGGTGAAATCGTGGCGTCCTTCCCAGTCGAAATGCCGGACCAAATCATGTTGGTGACATCCAAGGGGCAATCCATTCGTGTGCCTGTGGATGGTATTTCATTCCGCTCACGCTCAGCAGGTGGTGTACGTGTGTTTAACACAGGTGCGGACGAAACGGTCGTTTCTGTTGCCTGGATCGCAGATCAGGGTGAGGAAGACGACGACGTTATTGACGGTGTTCCAACAGAATAAACCCTATCACACTGAACTTTAGCTCACCCATTTTTGGACTAAAGTTTTCATTTGACCCGCTAAACAATACGAACGGGTGTATTCATAACTTTCGTCATATTTTCCATACTTACCCCTAGGGGTGAGAGACCTCTGCTTTCTTTGGTACTATATTGGTACTTACCAAAACTAAACACATAGAATGAGGTGTCATATGCAAAATTGGGACGATTTAAGGTTTTGTCTTGCGCTAGAGCGGTATCAAACAATGACTGCTGCGGCGCGTGCTCTTGGTACCAATACAGCCACAGTGTCACGGCGAATTGATCGTCTGACGGAAGAGGCCGGTAAACCCCTTTTCCTACGTGACAACACGCAATGGCGCGCAACCGACATGGGACGCGAATTGGCCCAAATCGCCTTGCGGATTGAGGACCGTATTTCACGTGCGGCGACGGAAACCATGGAACAGCAGAAAACCCAAATCCTGCGTATCAACGCGAACGAAGCCACTTTGAACGCCCAACTTGTACAAAGCATCGCAAGTTTTTCAGAAAACTATCACGACTTGAACCTGACACTCAGCTCCCGCCAAGCAAGCCTTGCCTATGGTGAAACGGATATCATCCTAACCCATGTTGCCCCAACCGAGGGTCGGATTATCCGCAAAAAGGTGGGGGACCTATGCGTGCGGGCCTACCGCAACGCAATGCTGGAGGCACCGACAACAGGATGGATTGCAACGGCCCACGGTGTGGATGAAGCCGTTGAAACATCAGATATTTTTGCAGAATTCGGGGACATGCCGCAATTCACGCTGCATTCCCTGGATATGACGGTTGAGGTGATGCGAACCTCTGCTTGCGCAGCTCTCCTCCCGGCGCGCTATGCAGAGCGTTTCGCACACCTTGATGTCATGGAACACATCCCCGAACAATCCCTGCCCGTTTGGGCCTGTTATCACTACACCCGCAAAACCGATCAGATCATCAAAGATGCGCTGGATTGGATCGAGCAGAGCTTTCACAGATTACAATAATCAAAGTTCCGCAAATTTTTCGCGGATATAACGTACAAATGGTCCTGATGAGGCGACCTGACCGGTCGCCTTTTCAATGACCTCTTTTGCCTTATATCGACGTCCGTGCTGCTGAACGTTTTCGCGCAACCAACTGCGTGCAATATCCGTACGGCCATCTGCCAATTCATCAATGGCATTTGGCGCATCGTTCAACATCGCCTCGCGCAAGCAGGCCGCATAGATATTGCCGATGGCATAGGTTGGGAAATACCCAATCAAACACTCTGACCAATGGATGTCCTGCAACATGCCCAATGATGCCTTGGGAACCGCGTACCCGAAATCTGCAAGGAAACGATCGTTCCACACCGCCTCAAGATCGTTGACCATCAAATCACCCGAAATCAGGGCGCGTTCCAAATCATAGCGCAGCATGATGTGCAGGTTATATTGCAACTCATCCGCCTCGGTTCGGATATATCCGTTTTTAACGCTGTTCACCGCACGGTAAAACCCATCCGCGTCCGAAACACCCAGATCACCAAAGGCATCTTTCATTTGACCAAATAACCATTCGGTAAAGGGCCGCGAACGTGCCAATTGGTTTTCATAAATACGGCTTTGGCTTTCGTGGATAGCCATGGAACACCCATTGCCCAGTGGCGTGAAATTATACGCCTGATCCACATTTTGTTCGTAGGTCGCATGCCCCACTTCATGGATTGTGGAATACAGGCTGTCCAATGGGTTTGTTTCGTCATACCGCGTTGTGATGCGCACATCGTTGCCGCTGCCCGAACTAAACGGGTGCACAGCCACATCAATGCGTCCCCGATCCATATCATAGCCAAATACACGCGCCACACGATCCGTTAGCGCGCGTTGTTGTTCCATCGGGAAATGACCAGACAGGGACACAGATTGATTACGCTCTAACACCTCGGCGCGCAGATCCACCAGATGGGGACGCAGATTGTCGAAAATCTCAGTGATCTCAGCGCTGTTTCCGTCAGGTTCATAATCCTGCAACAGCGCGTCATAAAGGGGTGTGTTTTCATCGGTCAAAACTTCGGCCTTTTGACGGGCCAGGTTCACAACCTCGCTCAGCATAGGCAAAAAGATTGAAACATCATCCGCGGCCTTGGCCTCGGTCCATGCGCGGTGTGATTTTGAGGTAATGCGCGCAAGCGCAACCGCCAAATCTTGGGGTACTTTTTGACGGCGCGTGAAATCTGATTGGATCAAATCAAACATGCGTCTCTCGGTGCCTGCCAACTGATCTGGATCAACAGCAGACAGTAGATCACCCAATTCCGCACCACTGCCACGGGCGTGCATGACACCCTCTAAGGCGGCCATTTCCTCGGATCGATCATCCCCAGAGGCCGGCGGCATCACCGTTTCATGATCCCACCCAAGACGTTGTGCGATGCGCCCCAACGCTTCGCTTTGGCGTTGATAGGCAAGCAATGCATCAAAGGGTGAGGTCATGATCTAACTCCGTACTGATTGTTCGGGTGGATAACCTGAAACGAATTTCGCCCATAGGATCGACACCCACAAAACAATCGCTCCAAATTGATGGAAAATCGCAATTTCCAAGGGCGATGAATACATCACCGTAACGATGCCCAAAACCGCCTGAAAGAACGTGGCGGTTAGCACAACGTTGAACACAAAGCGCACCTTGTCATTGCCCGACTGACGCGAACGACGCCACACAATGATCACGTAAATGAACAACAGATAGGCCACGATACGGTGGATAAATTGAACGGTCCCATCGTTTTCAAAGAAGTTGCGCCAAAGCGGTTCTAGTTCAAACATAAAGGGTGGGAAAAACCCGCCCGCCATCAGCGGCCAATCCACATAATTGCGCCCAGCATCAATACCCGCGACCAATGCACCGATGAAAATTTGTAGAAATGCGAAATGCATCATGCCCGTGGACATGGAAAACAATTTCGTCTCACGTCCGCGACGACGTTGCAGCAGATCTTTATCGCTATTCGAAATTTGCAGGACAAACCAAGTGATGAACCCTAGGATTACAAAGGCCAAACCAAGGTGTGTCGCCAATCGGTAAGAGGCAACATCCAACATTTCACCGCCCAATCCGCTGTGAACCATCCACCAACCAATGGCCCCCTGAAGTCCCCCCAAGGCCCCCAGCAACAGCAATTTGGGTGTCCAACCTGTTGGGATTTTTTTGGTTAAGAAGAAGAACGCAAATCCAAGCGCCCAGACCAATCCAATGAAACGGCCCAATTGACGATGGCCCCATTCCCACCAGTAGATGAATTTAAACTCGGACATGGACATGCCCATGTTCTGCAATTGGTATTCCGGAATTTGTTTGTATTTTTCAAATTCAACCAACCACGCCGCGTCATTCATGGGCGGTAAGGCACCCGTCAGCGGACGCCATTCGGTGATTGACAAACCACTATCGGTTAATCGCGTCAATCCACCGACCAAAATCATCGCCCAAACCAGTAGGAATAAGAGGATCATCCATGCACGGATCGCCGCACGGGCGCCCACATTCTGACCCTGATCAATCAAACCAACTTGCGGCTGCGCGTCGGTTGATTTTTCACTGACATCTTCAAAAATCGTGCGTTTCGTGCTCATCTGATTATGCCTTTTATTGTTTGCCTAAGGCTAGGATTTTGGGGGGGATTTTTCAATCCCCATCACGGTTTTTCCAACGCACCATTTGACGCATCATACCGTGGAAAATTTGTACGTCGGAACGGGTCAATGGCATGCGCGACCAAAGGTTACGTAAATTGGTTTTCATACCTTCGGCTTTCGCCTCTGGGAAAAAGAACCCTGCCTGATCCAAGGTTGTTTCAAAATGTTCGGACAGTTTTTCAATTTCACCTGTTTCGGCCCATTCGGTTTTGGCCATTTCCATGGATTCTGCCTGAATGGTTTGTGTGGCACGTCGCCATTCATACCCCAACAACAGCACACATTGCGCAAGGTTTAGTGATGGAAAATCGGGGTTCACAGGCACGCTGACAATGGCGTTTGACTGGGCGATATCTTCGTTTTCAAGGCCCGAACGTTCCGGGCCAAACATGATAGACACGTTTTCACCACGCGCGATACGCTCTGCCGCTTGGCGCATGGCCTCTTCTGGGCTTAGGACAGGTTTGGTCAATCCACGTGGCCGAGCCGTTGTGGCCAACACAAAATGCGCATCAGCCAGCGCGTCTTCGACCCGATCAAAATGCCCCGCTTCATCCAATAGGCGCCCTGCACCGCTGGCCATGGCGACGGCCTTTTGACTGGGCCATCCATCGCGGGGGGCAACAACCCGCATTCGGTTCAATCCGAAATTCCACATCCCCCGCGCCGCAGCACCAATATTTTCGCCCATCTGGGGGCGCACCAAAACGACACTTGGTTGTGGATATGAAGATGGCATGAAAACCTCCGCTGTGTTTGGGCGTGATTTAAGTCATGCCTGCCCAAGAAGAAAGCCCATTTTCACCATGGCCCATGGTCAAGCGTGTTTTTCCACGTTAAAAGGACGCAGAAATATCCAAGGATCCAAAGATGGCGCAAGACGAGCTTCCACAAACCTATTTGATTACACCCTCCGATTTCGATCACACGGTGTTTTGTGATGATTTGGCGCATGTTTTGGATGCCCATCCCGTGGCCTGTGTACGCATAGCGCTGGCCACACGCGATGAAACCCGCATTCTTAAGGCGGGCGATGCCCTGCGTGAGGTATGCCATGCACGCGACGTGGCGATTGTGATCGACAGCCATGTGTTGATGGTGGAACGCCTTGGGTTGGATGGCGTGCATCTACCCGATGGCGCGCGTAATTTGCGCAAAGCCCGCAAAGAATTGGGGGATGAGGCCATTGTCGGCGCTTATTGCGGTGCCTCACGCCATGATGGAATGATCGCAGGAGAAGCTGGTGCAGAATACGTCAGCTTTGGCCCCCTTAGCGGGGCAGCATTGGGCGATGGCACATTGGCAGAACACGAATTATTCGCATGGTGGAGCCAGATGATCGAAGTCCCCATCGTGGCCGAAGGCGGCCTAAGCGCCGAAATCGTGCGTCAAATCACACCTGTCACAGATTTCTTGGCCTTTGGTGATGAAATTTGGGGCACCGATGCCCCAGCCAAGACCCTGACCGAATTGCTGGCGGCGCGCGCCTAATATTTCCCGTCAAAGGCATGCGCACTGCGTACGTCCTGTTCCAAATCCGCGGCTAATACTTTGCGACTGTCATACTCTTTCAAGGCGCGTGGTTCGTGAAACACGACCTCAACCTGTCCTTGGGGGAGTGCCGAAAGGGATTGGATCATATGCGTGCCAAAATCCATCTCACCCCACCAACCATAAAACCGCTTATCCTGATTTTTGGGGGCATGATAGTTTACCGTCACCGCTTGGATATAGATTTTATCCTTTAATTCGGGTTCAAAAAACGCCGCGAAGAGTGTCGATTTAAACGGCAAAACCCGCAAACTGTCGGTGGATGTCCCTTCGGGAAAGAATAGTAATTTATGCCCCAAACCCAGCCGCGTTTGGAACAAGTCCTTTTGTAGCTTTGAATCGCGACGTTCGCGGCGAATGAAAACCGTGCCTGTAATATTGGCCAAAAAGCCAATTCCAGGCCAACTGGACACCTCGGCTTTTGAAACGAAAAACACCCGTTTAGCGGCGTTCAGCACGATGATATCCAACCATGATGAATGATTGGCCACAACCGCACCAGGATGCGTCATAGGTGTCCCGCGCACAGACATGCGTAACCCAATCGCGCGCGCGCCGATACGACAGACCCAATTCACCACCTGACCACTGATCGGACGGCGGGGGCCAACAAAGGGGCGTTCCAACCCACGCGCGATGAACAGGAACACAATCCCAACCAAAATGATCGACAGCATCAGAACAGCACGGATCCCCACAAGGCACCAGCCAAGGATCGAAATATCAGAAAGCTTTGGTTCAAGCTCTTCTGTCCAGTCGGATGAGTTAGGATCGTGCATATAGATTTCGCTGCTTTTCGTTCATTTTCGCGGTGTCCATAATCAAACAGACGTCTGTTGTATTAAACCGGTGATCGACAAAGGCATCCGCCCCCACAACACCACCCAGACGCAGATAGGCCTTGATCAATGCAGGCACTGCCAGCATCGCGGCCTTGCGATCCAAATCTGCCTCTGAAATCAGATTCATCGTTTGTGCCGAATGTGGCTGTGCGTGCACACGCAATTCAGGAGGGGCAAGATGACGATGATACAGCATGCTAAGTGGTGCCGCGATGTCCGCGATATGTGTGCCATGAAAACTGGCAACCCCGAACAGGATTTCAATATCGCGTTCGATTACATAATCTGCCAAGGCCTGCCATAACACATACATCGCCGTACCACCGCGGTAATCCGCATGCAAACACGACCGACCCAGTTCCAACAGGCGCCTTCCCGATTGACGAAGAAGTGTCAGATCATATTCATCTTCGGAATAATACCGCCCAACTTTTTCGGCGCCCTCTTGGGGCAATAGGCGATAGACCCCAACAACGGTGGGATCATCCCCATGGATCAACGCATCGTCGTAGAGTATCAGATGATCGAAAAACGGATCAAAGGCGTCGCGTTCTAATCGGGCCTGATGATCGACCATATCGCCCGATCCCCCCAATTCCGCAACAAAAACATCATAGCGAAGCCGCTGCGCCGCACGCAACTCATCTTCAGTTTGCGCAAGTTTCACGCGGAACTGTGGTGAAGATTGTGTCATACGACCCGCTTTCCCTTGGTTCTGCGCGTATCTAACCAGTCGTTCCCTTCTTGGCAAGCAATGACACAAATCACACCATTGATAACACAATTATAAGTTGTGTTTCGAATATACTTTCATCTTTGGGTTGTTAAAAAAAGCTCTAACATAATAAGGGTTCCGTCAATGACAACCTTGCCATGGTCCCGAAAATTAACGGTAATTTTGCCATTTATGCGTGATTGCACCTGTCCAATGCCCCATTCAGGTTTTTGGGGATGGCGCACCAGCATGCCTGGTTCCAAATGTGCATTCAAATCTTCCATCACCCTAAATCCTATTTTAAACGGTGGCCAGTAATGTCACTGGACATCTCAAACATTGTTGCGTCTCGCATCTGTCACGACATCATCAGTCCAATTGGTGCGATACACAATGGTTTAGAACTTATTTCAATGACCGCAAGCCTTGATGTCAAAAGCCCTGAAATGGCGCTGATCCACGACAGTTGTCAGGATGCGCGTGCACGCATTGAATTTTTCCGCGTGGCCTTTGGCACCTATCAAGCCGGCCAAATGATGGATGCGCCCAAGGTTCAAAGTATCGCAGATGCCATTTACACTACACCCCGTTTTGATCTGCGCTGGCATCTTGAGAGTGCGATCGACCGAACATGGGCGCAGGTGATTTACATGGGGTTGATGTTCGTGGAACGGCAATTGACCCTTCGTGGAACAATTGATGTCACCGCAGATGCAAATCACATTAA
>CAXACF010000023.1:0-10562 GCA_963967125.1 uncultured Rhodobacterales bacterium
GTGTTTGCGCAATAAACGGATGCTGTCCCCAAGCGCGGCGATCACAGGCATCGGTTATGATGATGAACTGGAAACTATCGTGGTGCGCACCGAAACGCAAACGAATTATGAAGAAAAACTGAAAAAGAAAACACGCACCAGCGGATGTGCCGTTGGAACAGTTTTCGGCGATATGATGGAGGGGTTAGAGGATCTGAAACTCCCTACGCAATCTGTCAAAACCTCATGGTTATATACGCTTGCCTCGCGCATTAATCGGACGCCTTCTTTGTATCTTGAGGCGGGGGCAATCCATGGAACGGTGCTGTGTGAACAGGATCGTCCGCTTGTCTATATGGAGGATGTGGGGCGTCATAACGCGGTGGATAAGATCGCAGGTTGGATGATGCGGAACAATGTCAATGGGGCGGATAAAATCCTATACACAACGGGTCGCCTCACGTCTGAGATGGTGATTAAAACCGCGCAAATGGGCATTCCTGTTTTGGCCTCGCGTTCGGGTTTCACCGCATGGGGTGTTGAGATTGCTGAACAAGTGGGGATGACCTTGATCGGTCGGATGAAAGGCAAACGGTTTCAATGCTTATCAGGTAGCGAACGCCTAGAATTTGATGCGGATTTAACCACAGTTCAGGATGATCCCAAAAGTGCGGGTCGCAAAGGGGCCGAACATGGTTAGACCCTTGGGTGTGATCCTTGCAGGTGGTTTGGCACGGCGCATGGGGGGCGGTGATAAATCATTGCTGTCCCTTGGGGCATCGTCTCGCGTTTTGGATCAGGTGATTGCGCGATTGGGTGCACAGGTGGACCAGATGGTTTTGAACGCCAATGGTGATCCCGCGCGGTTTGATGAATTTGGACTGACCGTGGTTGCCGACAGTTTGGATGGATTTTTAGGGCCGCTTGCAGGTGTCCTTGCGGGACTGGATTACGCCGCGGAACATGGGATTGATCATGTTGTTTCTGTGGCTGCCGATACCCCGTTTTTTCCAACCGATCTGGTGTCGGCCCTCGATAATGCATCAAAGCATATGGATGTACCAATTGCACTTGCAGCGACAAAAATTGAAAGTGGAAAAACTGTGCGTCACCCAACCTTTGGATTGTGGCCCGTCGCCTTGCGCGAAGATTTGCGATCCGCCTTGCAGGATGGATTGCGCAAGGTTGTTTTGTGGACGGATCAGCATGGCGCAGAAACCCATGTCTTTGATATCCGTGAAATCGACCCGTTCTTTAACATCAACACACCAGAAGATTTGAAGTTGGCGAATAAAATGATGGAAACCCTCTCATGAAAATATTTGGTGTTACAGGTTGGAAAAATTCGGGGAAAACGGGCCTGATGGAGCGTTTGATAACAGAATTCACCGCGCGTGGATTAACCGTATCATCCATCAAACATGCCCATCACAGCTTTGATATTGATCATCCAGGTCGCGATAGTTATCGCCACCGCGACGCAGGGGCGCGGCAGGTTTTGTTGGCATCGGGAAACCGCTGGGCGTTGATGCATGAATTGCGCGATGAAGATGAACCCAGCCTTGGTGATTTGCTAAAACAACTGTCGCCCGTCGATTTGGTTCTGATTGAAGGATATAAGCGTGATCGCCACCCGAAAATTGAGGCGCATCGAAAAGAAACGGGTCAGCCATTGATCGCACCCAAGGACGAAACAATCGTTGCCGTGGCCAGTGATACGTCAGTGGCGATTGATCGTCCTGTGTTGGATTTGAATGATACGGCTGCGATTGCAAATTTCATCGCACAACATTTGGAATTGAATGTTTGAACGTGTCCTAACGGTTGACTGGTCAGGGCGATCAAAACCCTCGCCCGTTGCCCCTTGTGCAGATGCGATTTTTACCTGTTATGGCGATCAATCCGCTCTATCCCATCCGATGTATCACCGTACGCGTCAGTCTGCGATGGATTACATCCATCAGGTTGTCGATACGGCCAAGGATCAAAAGGGAACGACCCTTATTGGGTTTGATTTTTCATTTGGATATCCGTGTGGCTTCGCCAAACATTTAACGGGATCACGCGATGTTCGATCGCTATGGCGGTGCTTGGCGGATCGCATTCAGGATGATGCCCAAAACGCAAATAATCGATTTCAGGTTGCAGCAGACATAAACGGAATGTTTCCGGGCATAGGTCCCTTTTGGGGCGCACCCGCAAACGTGCAATACGCAGACCTACCTCATAAAGGCAGCCAAAGATATGGTCACGGTTTGCCTGAATTTCGCGCGGCTGAAGATGGGGTAAAGGGCGCGCAATCCGGTTGGAAATTGTTTACGACAGGCTCTGTCGGGTCGCAGGCGTTATTGGGAATTGCACGACTGTATCAGTTGATTTCTAGCTTCCCTGATATTCATCTATGGCCCTTTGATGGGCCGATCCCACCCGCATTTGACGGGGTGGTTTTGGCGGAAATTTTTCCATCCATATTTGCCTTGAAGCAGGACGATTTGATCCAACGGTTTCCCGATCAGACCTATCACATCAAAGACGCGGCGCAGGTCCGTATGTCGACCGAGGCCTTTTTACAGGTGCGTCGCGCCGATTGGGATGCCGCCTATCCAAGTGATCGTTTGGATGATAGGGTGCGGGAGGAAGGATGGATTGCTGGGATCAGCATGACAAAGGGAACGTTATGGTCACACCACCACCATTGAAAAACGATTGTTTTGCCTTGCCACCTGGGGTGGATTGGACACCTGTGGATGATGCCTTGGCCCAGTTGAAATCCGCGCTCCGTTGTGTGGTTTCGACAGAAAGAATTGATATTTCAGAGGCACGCGATCGGTTTGCGGCGCAGGATGTGATTGCCCCACGTGCCTCGCCACCAAAGGCGAATTCAGCAGTTGATGGGTATGGGTTTGCGGGATCTCTTGCCAGTTCAAAGGGGGTTGTCCGACTTGCCCTGCATCCAGAGCGTGCCGCGGCAGGTGTGCCGTTAGAAACCGCGGTGGCGACGGGGCAAGCTGTGCGCATTCTAACTGGGGCACAACTGCCCGAGGGCGTGGATACCGTTGTTCTTCAAGAAGATGTTGCCACAGACGGTCAAGAGATTGTCTTTCACGGACCCTTGAAATTAGGCGCAAATACCCGAAAGGCAGGAGAGGATGTTCATCCTGCGGATGTTATTTTGACAGCGGGTCAAAGGTTGCGGCCCACCGATCTAAGTCTTGCCGCATCAGTGGGCGTTTCGCAAATCGATTGCTTTCGCCCCTTGCGCATTGGTGTTTTGTCCACTGGGGACGAGGTATGTGATGTCAACCAATCCGCAGCCTCGCATCAGATTTATGATGCAAATCGGCCAATGTTATTATCCCTAATCGCTGCATGGGGGTTTGTGGCGGTTGATCTTGGACATGTGAATGATGATCGCGATCAGTTACGCGAACGGCTGGATCACGCACAGGAAAATGTTGATGTAGTGCTGACCTCTGGCGGTGCGTCTGCAGGAGATGAAGATCATCTTTCTGCATTGCTGTCTGAAACAGGGTCAATCGAGTTTTGGCGGATTGCCGTGAAACCCGGACGTCCCCTGGCGATGGGCATGTGGGGGGCTATGCCGATATTTGGCCTACCGGGTAATCCAGTTGCGGCGGCAACCTGTGCGATGATCTTTGCACGCCCTTCCTTTAATGTTTTGGCAGGGGGGCACTGGATGACGCCGCAATCCTATTGGGTGAAGGCCAATTTCGAAAAACGGAAAAAACCCGGGCGGCGTGAATATTTGCGCGCGCGGTTAGGCGGGGATCAGGTTGAGGTTTTCAAATCCGAGGGATCGGGGCGCATCAGCGGTCTAAGTTGGGCAAATGGCTTTGTCGAACTGCCAGATCACGAAGTCACGATCACGCATGGGGATTTTGTGAAGTTCATCCCGTTTGATAGTTTCAATTAACGATCCCAGCTAACGTCGCCCAAAAAGAGATAGCCCGCGCCATAAATCGTTTTGATCAGTTGTGGGTTTTTTGGGTCTTCTTTCAGCTTTGTGCGCAGTCGTGAAATACGCACATCCATCGCGCGATCAAAGCTTTCGCCTGCGGCGCCGCCCAGTCGTTCTTGCATGAATGCGCGGGAAATTAGGCGTTTGGGACTTTCAAGAAAGAGGCGTAGAACTTCGCCCTCGGCATGAGAAAATGGGGTTTCTTCGCCCTGACTGTCAATCAATGAATATCGATCAAAATTGGCAGTCCAATCGGCGAATTTAGCAAGATTTCCTGGTTCGACCTGTGCGCGATCTTTGCGCAGACGTGCGCGAATACGGGCCACAACTTCGCTTGGATCAAAGGGCTTGATGATGTAATCATCGGCCCCCAATTCCAGCCCCGTAACACGGTCCTGAACCTGTGCGCGTCCGGATATGATGATGACAATAGCCCCCTGTTCCAATGCAAGGCGATGCACAAGTGTTAGGCCATCACGATCAGGAAGGCCCAAGTCCACCAAACACACGTCTGGTGCATTGCTTTTAAGGGCCGCTTCAAATTCTGTTGCACGCGAAAATCCCATCGTGCGAAACCCAGCCTCTTCTAAGGTATCGGCTAGAATACGACGAATTTCGGGTTCATCATCAAGGATCGTGACGAGAGGTTGTGACATTCAAAGCATCTTTCAAAGTTGCTCTTAGATCGCCTATTTCAAATGGTTTGGCAAGAACAGGTGCCATGCGCTGCGCACGGATGACCAATGGGTGGTCCGCGGGGAGTGACGACATAAACAAAACTAGTGGTTTAGTGTTTTCTAAACCGCTGATCAGATCGACACCCGTTTCTTCGCCTTCCAGCTGCAGATCGGTCAAAATCAGGGTGATTTCGGGTAATTCACGTAATAACGCCCTGGCTTCGTCAACACCACTTGCTTCGATCACGGAATACCCCATACCCGTCAAATAGCTGCGGAAAACATCGCGTAGGTCTGTTTGATCCTCGACCAACAATGCCATTCCAGGTGGGTGTTCCGCGATGGCCTGACGTGCGGGTAGGCGCAAGGTCACGCGCGCGCCACGAAACCCATTTTGCAAAACCAGTGATCCGCCATTCATCTTGGCCACGTCATAAACCATGCTTAGGCCAAGGCCCGTTCCATGCTCCCCTTTGGTGGTAAAGAACGGATCAAACGCATGTTGTAAAGCGTTGTCGGAAAACCCAGGGCCCGTGTCAGTGACAACAAATTCGATCCATGTGTCTTTTACAATTTTTGCAGCAAGGGTGATTGTCCCCTCTTTACCGATTGCATCACGCGCATTCAGGATCAGGTTCAACAATGCATCCATCAATTGACCTGCGTCCAATAGCCAGTGCTGATCCGTTTTTGGGGGCTTCAGCGACAATTTATGTTGACTGTCTAGCGCACTTTGCGCCAACGGTGCGATTTGTTCAAAAACCTCTGCAATGGTTATTGCGCGTGGATGGGGTGCGCGATTGCCCACCATATCGGCGATGGAATGCAACAGCGCCCCACCACGGGTTGCCGCGTTCAACGTAGCATCCACCAATTGTCGGGCATCGGGTGGTAATTCTAATTTTGCCAATCGCCCCTGCGCGCCCAAGATGATGGTCAACAGATTTGAAAAATCATGCGCCAAACCGCTGGTCAGGTGCGATGCCATTTCACGCTTGCTTTGCTGTTGCAATGTGGCGCGTGCTTGGGCCTCTTCGGTGACATCCATGGATAGGATGTAAACACCGCTTATCTGATTGGATTCGGATGTATCGGGTGTAAATGCGGTTCTGATCCGCCGCAACGATAGATCATCAGTAAATTCAAAAACCGAAGATTTCCCATCCAATGCAGAATTCAGATAGGGCTCGATCATCGAATATGTTTGTGCGCCCAAGGCTTCTGCGATGTGTCGGTTTATGATGTCTGCGGGGCGTCCCGGCATCACAAGGTTTAGGCGTTTGTTGGAATAGGTATATCGCCGATCTGGTCCGACATGGGCGATATGTGCGGGCATCATTTCGGTTGTCAAGCGTGTGCGCGCTTCGATTTCTTGCAGGTCTTGTTGCGATTGCTCTAAGGCTGAAATGGTCGAGGCCAGCTTGCGGTTTGTTGTACTCAGTTCTTGGGAATAGGCGCTTAATTGCCCCGACAATTCCTCGGATCTGGCGCGTAACATATCCTCTTGTCGTTTGATTTGGGTGATGTCGGTATAAACGGTCACCCACCCCCCATTGGGCAGGGGTGTGCCCTCAACACTGATGACCTGACCATTGCCGCGGGTGCGTTCCATGTAATGTGGCGTAAAGCTTTGTGCCATTTCCACGCGTTCGATGACGAAGGCTTCTAAATCATCAAGGTGCCCGTAATCCCCGCGGGCGGCGACATAACGAATAGTATCCGCAAAGGGGGCGCCAGGCGTGATCAGCGATTTGGGCAGATCAAACATTTCCTGAAATCGACGATTTGACAGCACTAAACTCAGGTTCGCATCATAAATCGACAAGGCCTGCTGGATCAGGTTCAAACCCGCCCGTGTCATCGCGTCCCGTGTCCGTGCGTCCATCTTAAGGCTCCAATTTCGTAAAAGAGCTAACACGCGTTTTCAGGTGTGAAAAGCAGATCAAACAGCTTGTAACAATTCGTTAGATTTCTGCAATCTTGACGAAACCTTTGATTCCGAGCGTAATACCAACAGATCGGGCGCAGGGAATGACGCCTGACCAAGGGAGGAACATTTAGTGACTGAGCCATTGAATGGCGAGAACGGGTTGCGATCCGTTCCGGCGTTGTTTCGTCGGAATGCCAAAAACAATCCATCGGCGCCCGCGTATCGTGAAAAAGAATTTGGAATTTGGCAAACCTGGACGTGGACAGATGCCGCGTCCGAGGCAGAGGCGCTTGCCCTTGGCCTAATCGACCTTGGTATCAAGCAGGGGGATTTTGTTGCGATCATAGGTCGTAATCGCCCCAGTCTATACATTTCGATGGTGGGTATCGAAATGGCAGGCGGCGTTCCCGTTCCGCTGTACCAAGATGCGGTTGCGGAAGAGATGGCCTATGTCCTGGGTCATTGTGGTGCGCGTTATGTCATCGCGGGTGATCAGGAACAGGTTGATAAGGTTCTGGAAATTCAGTCCGAGCTGCCAAACTTTGAACAGATGATTTATGTGGATTCTCGTGGTTTGCGCAAATACGACCATACGCATTTGCATTCTTACGCGGGCGTTTTGGAAAATGGACGGGCGAAGTCAGGCGCATTGGCGGCAGAGCTGAAATCACGTGAAGACGCGCTGAATTACGACAGCACCTGTGTGATGCTGTATACCTCTGGGACAACTGGCCGACCAAAAGGTGTTGTTCTCTCAAACCGCAATATTATTGAGGCAGCGCGCTCATCGTCAGAATTTGACAAACTGGGCGCGGGCGAAAATGTTTTGGCCTATCTACCGATGGCATGGGTTGGGGATTTCATCTTTTCAATCGGTCAGGCGGCATGGACAGGGTTCTGTGTGAACTGCCCCGAAAGCCAAGGTACCATGCATACGGACCTGCGCGAAATTGGACCGACATATTATTTCGCGCCACCGAGAGTCTTTGAAAGCCAGCTGACCAACGTCATGATCCGTATGGAAGATGCTGGAAAGACCAAAAAATGGTTGTTCGATACCTTTATGGCGCACGCGACAAAGGTTGGACCCGCGATTTTGGATGGGAAATCCGTGAGTCTATTGGATCGTCTGAAATACGCCTTGGGTGAATTCATGGTTTATGGACCCCTGAAAAACACTCTTGGTTTTTCTAATGTGCGTATCGGTTACACCGCGGGTGAGGCGATCGGCCCCGAAATTTTTGATTTTTATCGTTCTTTGGGGATTAACCTGAAACAGCTTTATGGTCAGACAGAGGCCTCTGTTTTCATCACGCAACAACCTGATGGTGAAGTGCGCAGTGACACTGTTGGCATTCCCTCACCGGGTGTTGAGGTGCGTATTGATGATAATGGTGAGGTTCTTTATCGCTCACCAGGGACGTTTGTCGAATATTTCAAAAACCCAGAAAGCACCGCAGACACCAAAGACCCAGAGGGATGGGTGGCGACTGGGGATGCGGGTTTCTTTGAGCCTGATACGGGGCATTTGCGCATCATCGACCGCGCCAAGGACGTTGGCAAAATGGCCGATGGCAGCATGTTCGCGCCAAAGTATGTTGAAAATAAGCTCAAGTTTTATCCAAACATCCTAGAGGCCGTCGTATTTGGCGCAGGTCGCGAAAAATGCATGGCCTTTATCAACATCGATATGTCGGCTGTTGGAAACTGGGCCGAGCGTAACAATATTGCCTATTCCAGCTATCAGGAATTGGCAGGGCATCCACAAGTGCTTGGTGCCATCAGAGGACATGTTGAAGAGGTCAACCGTTCGGTTGCGCAGGATGACATGTTGTCAGGATGCCAAATTCATCGCTTCCTTGTTTTGCACAAAGAATTGGATGCGGACGATGGCGAACTGACCCGCACACGCAAGGTGCGCCGTAAAGTGATTGGTGAGAAATTCGAAGATTTGGTCAACGCGCTTTATGACGGCAAGGACGAAATCTTTACCGAAACCGAAGTGACCTATGAAGATGGTCGCAAGGGCGCCATCAGCGCGACATTGACACTGTGCGATGCAACGACTGTCGCACCTGCCCAAAAAATTGCGGCAGAATAAGGGGTGAATTGATGCTAGATCAAGAACAAGGATACGTGACAGCAGACGGTCGTCAGATCGGCGGCACAGTCATGGATATGCGTAATATTACCCTGCGTTTTGGGGGAGTTACAGCGATCAAGGACATCAGCTTTGATATTCGTGAAGGCGAAATTCGCGCAATCATTGGACCAAATGGTGCGGGTAAATCATCGATGCTGAACGTCATCTCGGGGTTTTATGTCCCGCAAGAGGGCGAAGTTTATTTCCGCGGTCAAAAGCGTGCACCCATGCGCCCCTATGAAGTGGCGCGTCAGGGGATCGCGCGGACATTCCAAAACATCGCCCTGTTTGAAGGGATGAGCGTTCTGGATAACGTCATGACAGGACGCTTGACCCAAATGAAAGCAGGCATTCTGTCCCAAGCGTTTTGGCGCGGAAAGGCCGAACAGGAAGAAGTTGAAAACCGCGAAATCTGTGAGAAAGTCATTGATTTTCTTGAGATTCAGCACATCCGCAAAACGCCTGTTGCGCGGCTGCCATATGGATTGAAGAAACGTGTCGAATTGGCGCGTGCCTTGGCGTCCGAACCAAAATTGCTTCTTTTGGATGAACCGATGGCGGGGATGAACGTCGAAGAAAAAGAGGACATGAGCCGCTTTATTCTGGACGTGAATGATGAATTTGGCACCACAATCGCGCTGATCGAACACGATATGGGGGTTGTTATGGACCTGTCTGATCGTGTTGTGGTGATGGATTATGGCCGCAAAATTGGCGATGGCACACCGGATGAGGTGCGCAATAACCAAGAGGTGATCGACGCCTATTTGGGGGTCTCACATGACTAAAAAATATCAATCTGTTTTACGTCGGTATCACGTCGGTATCGTGTCGGTGCTGAAAGAGGAGCGTGCAAATGCCTGAACAACTCGTCTTTGCGATGGAAGTTTTCTTAAACGGGCTTATGGCAGGGGTTCTATATGCCTTGGTCGCGCTCGGATTTGTCTTGATCTACAAGGCATCTGGTATCTTTAACTATGCCCAAGGTGTTATGGCGCTGTTCTCTGCGATGACACTGGTTGGCATCATGGAGGGGCAGGTGCCCTTCAGTCACCTCATTAACGCAATGCTGGGGACGCATGTGCATCACTTTGGGTGGCATTTACCTGCGGTACTGGGCATTTTGCTGACTATGGCGGTGATGGTTGGACTGGCGTGGTTGGTGCAAGTGGTGATTTTCCGTCACCTTGTGAACCAAGAGCCGATCATTCTGTTTATGGCGACCATTGGCCTTGCCTACTTTATGGAAGGGTTTGGCGACCTGATGTGGGGCGCCGAGATCAAAAAGTTGGACGTTGGATTGCCACAGGGTATCAACCTGTGGATCGATGAAACCACCTATAACATCTTTGATTACGGTTTCTTTATCGACAATCTGGATATCGTCGCCACAATCATTGCGGCCCTATTGGTTGGCGTTTTGGTAGCTTTTTCACAATACACAAAGCAAGGCCGCGCGATGCGGGCAGTGGCAGATGATCACCAAGCGGCACTTTCTGTTGGGGTATCGCTCAGCTTTATTTGGGTGATGGTCTGGTCCGTAGCAGGGTTCGTTGCCCTGGTTGCAGGGATAATGTGGGGAGCAAAGTCTGGCGTACAATTCTCGCTTTCGTTGATCGCTCTGAAAGCTCTTCCTGTTTTGATGTTAGGCGGGTTTACGTCGATCCCGGGTGCGATTGTTGGTGGCCTAATTATAGGCGTGGGTGAAAAGCTATTTGAATTTGCGGTTGGCCCAATCATCGGCGGGGCGACTGAAAACTGGTTCGCTTACGTACTTGCGCTCGTCTTTCTGGTGTTTCGTCCCCAGGGTCTCTTTGGCGACAAAATCATCGAAAGGGTGTAATGAGATGACAT
>CAXACF010000024.1:0-10382 GCA_963967125.1 uncultured Rhodobacterales bacterium
CGGTCAAATTCGGGCCCATGCGTCAGGGTCGCAGATGTGCAGCCGTAAAGAATAACATCAGGCTTAACTCCTGACAGCAAGGCCAGCGGTTCTTCCAGATCCGCGGCACCCAATCCCTGCATCTGTGCTTCGTCAGGGATTTCATCGGCGTCATATCCTCCCATTCGGGCGAAGTGCATTGATACACCGTCTGGGCGCAAAAGGGCCATATCTGGTTCAAGATTTGAATTGGTGAAGGGAACCAAAACTCCAAATCGCGCTCTGCCACGTGAATTATGCATCTGGGTTCTCCTGCTTCCACTTTTTCAAAATTTTGATCGCGATGGACACATCCTCCTGATGTCCCAAAGTCATGCGCAAACAGTGGGGCAGTCCTGCGCCCGCTTGTCTGCGCAAAACCACACCCTCAGACAGCAGCATGGTTTCTGCTGCAATTGCGTGATCTGCGGTTTTCAGGTCGATCAGAACAAAATTTGTGAAACTCTCCAAAACCTTGAACCCCCTACTGCTGAGTTCATGTCTTGCCGCTGCTGCCAATTCTGCAGTGCGTTCGCATGTTACGCGCATATATGCCTGATCTGTGATTGCCGCGACGGCGGCCGCTTGCGAAAGGCAAGAGATATTGTTTGGGTTCATAACCTTTTGCACTTCGGTCCTAATTGTGGGCGCAAAGACGCCCCATCCAACGCGATATCCTGCCATGCCGTAGGCTTTGGAAAGCGTGCGCAAAACCGCGGTATTTTCTGAAACCATGTCGAATGTGGATTCATTTAAATGGTCGGCAAATTCGCCGTATGCCTCATCAATAACTAATAGGATATCATCACGTAAATTTTTGCGTAGGCGCTGTAATTCACGTTTGGGAATGCGCGTGCCTGTTGGGTTGGCGGGATTGGCAATGAACATAATTCCCGTATCCGGTTTTACATTTTGCAAAAGGGCGTCCACATCGACCACGGCGTTCTTTTCGGGTGCGGTATCAAACCGTGCGCCTGACATCTCGGCCGCAGAACGAAAAAAGGGATAGGCATGTTTAGGGGCCAAAACCGACCGTGTCGGACCCGCAAAAACATGCGCTATGCAGCCAATCAAATCCAATGATCCTGTTCCACAGAGTATGGAATTCGCATCGATCCCGTGTACATGGGACAATGCAGAACGAAGACCTGTCCATTCTGGATCAGGGTACAGTGCGCCGTTATGGATCGCGCGGTTAACGGCATCTTTGATCATGGGGGACGGTGGGCGCATGCTTTCGTTCTGGGACAGCGAAATCAGGCGCTTCCCTTTGGGAATGTCGAATTTAGATAACGCGTAGGGCGCCATGCGTGCGATGTGTTCGGCAGGGTGTGTCATGGGCGTTTCCCGTAGAGTTTTTGCGCGGCTGCATCACTGACAACACCCGCTGAAAGATCAAAGGCGACTTGGTCACGATCACGTTCACTGGGATCGCCAAATCCACCTCCACCTGGTGTTTCAAAGATCAACGTCTCTCCTCGTTTGACGCGCAGTTCGCCCTTACCAGCGATATCAGACCCGTTTTCACCAATTCTGATGCGCCCCGGGGCACCAGCGTGTCCGCCGTTTCGTCCCTCGGCTGGGTTCAGAATGCGTTCAACTGACAAAAAGACCATGAATTCCTGATCTATGGCCGAGCTGACCTCGATCCGCTGTCCCAATCCACCGCGATATTTTCCTGCACCTCCGCTATCTGTTCGCAATTCGCGTTTGTGAAAAATCACTGGTGCAACGGCCTCGGTCGTTTCAATTTGACTGCCCCACACACCGCTTGGAAATGCCGTGGTCGACAGCCCATCAAGATGCGGGCGCGCGCCTGTCCCACCGTTAAACACAAGTTCGACCGCAAATTCGGTGTTGCCACGATCCACCGCATCTGCCGTATGCCGCATGGGCAGATCGTACATGCAGGATGCTCCCTCAGCAGGGACCATGTCGGGAAGTGCCTGCGAAAGGCAGCCATATACCAAATCAGGCGTCATCTGGCCCAAGGTGTGACGCATGGCAACCGGGGCAGGGGGCTGTGCGTTTAAAATGCATCCTTTGGGTGCGATGACACGAAATGGCTCTAAGGATCCAGCATTGTTTGGAATGTCAGACCCGATGATGCAACGCAGTGCAAAGACAGAATAGGCTGTGGCATAATTCAGGGGCACATTGATCCCCTTGTTGGTACATCCCGCGGTTCCATCGAAATCCAACAATATACCGTCATCGGAAATTGTAAGTGCAGCATGCAGTTCAATTTCCGCATCATACCCGTCAACGCGCAGGATGTTTGTCCATGTTCCCTTAGGCAGGCTTTGGATCGCGGACAATGTGCCCTGTTTCGATGTTTCGATAATGTATTCGGACAATGCGTTTAAATCCGAAATTTGAAATTCATCCATCATCTGGATCAATCGATCTGCTCCTGCTTCGCAACAGGCAACCAAGGCATAGATATCCCCTTCATTTGCGATTGGTTCTCGGGAATTGGCCTTCACAATTTCCAGTAAAAGCGAATTGATTTCACCTTGGTCCATCAGTTTACATGGCGGAATTAGTAATCCTTCGTCATAAATATCCGAACCCTCTGGGCCCATTCCCTGTCCGCCCAGATCGACGAGGTGTGAGGTGCAAGATGTAAATCCGATCACCCGTTCACCATAAAAAACGGGCATCAAGAGCAGAAAATCATTTAAATGACCGGATGCAATCCATGGGTCATTTGTCATGTAAATGTCCCCTGGCTTCATGTCCTGAATTGGGAAACGCGCGCGGAGCGTTTTGACGGCCTCTGCCATAGTATTGATGTGACCTGGGGTGCCAGTTACCGCCTGGGCCAACATGCGGCCTTCATAATCAAAAATGCCTGCTGAAATGTCACCGCACTCTCTTACGATTGGACTAAAGGCCGCGCGAATTAGGGCCTGACCTTGTTCTTCGACCACGGCCAGCAATCTGTTCCACATCACCTGTAGACGCGTTTTTTGCACGCTCATTTCATCGCCTCCTGTGTCTGTGTCATCCAAATGTTTCCGCCAAGATCTATCAATGCGGAAAAATCCACGCTGACCAATGTTGTGGTTTGGGCTTCGATAATAAGAGCAGGGCCAATGATTTGATCACCTGAGCGTAGGTCCGCCCGATCAAAAACACCTGCGCGTATTTTACTACCGCTTACATCACAGGTGATTTCGCGAAATTCAGTTGCCTCTTTTATCCGATTTTCGGTCGTTTGGGTTGCTGGCTTAAGTGTGGGCGCATGCGATGATACGGTCACACCCCAATTTAGTATTTCGATTGTCATACCTGGCACGATGCGACTGAACTGACGACTATATTCCAATTCGAAACGATTTTTTAAATGTGCAAGCTCGGCCAGAGTGAGCGCAGAATTGGGCAATTCAATTTCGATTTCATGGCCTTGACCGTGATAGCGCATAAAGGCAACACGACGTGTGCCAAGATCACCTATGGCTGCCCCGGATCGAACAACTGTGACCGCTTCTGTTTCCAGATCATTCAGAAATGCGTTGATGGCAATTGGGTCGAGATCGTCTAACGTTGTGTACCGTGACCGTATGATTTCAAATGACACGGGCGCATAAAGAAATCCAACCGCGGATCCAACACCTGGATTATTTGGGATCAAAATTCTGCCCACTTGCGCGCGCCGCGCAACGCGCGTGGCATGCAGCGGGCCATTTCCACCAAAGGCAATCATAAGACGTGATGAAATATCTTTGCCCGACTCAACGGCGTGCATCCTTCCCGCACTTGCCATGTTTTCATCAACGATTTCGCTAATTGCGAAGGCCGCGCCTTGTGCGTCGATCTCCAACGGCTTAGCGATTTCATCATCAATGGCCGTTGCGGCAGCATTGCGATTGATCGTTAGCCGCCCTTCGGCAAAGCGGCTCGGTTCAATCAGGCCCATTGCAATGTCCGCATCTGTTACGGTTGGCTCTGTTCCACCTTTACCAAAGGCCACGGGACCTGGCTCCGACCCCGCGCTTTCGGGGCCAATTTGCAGGCGGTTCAGGCGGTCAACCGTGGCAATCGACCCGCCACCTGCACCAATTTCAATCATTTCGATCACGGGGATACGAACAGGCATTCCAGAGCCTTTGATAAAACGTTCAGCCCGTGAAATTTCAAATTTTCGAGCGGTTTGGGGGCGGTAGTCGTCGATCAGACAAAGTTTGGCCGTTGTGCCTCCCATGTCAAAAGATAGGACATTTTTTTCCGATATTTCTTTGGCGATGCGCGCCGCCAAAATTGCGCCCCCTGCGGGTCCGCTTTCCACTAATCGAATGGGCAACCGCGCGGCTGTTTCAAGTGTGGTCATCCCCCCGCCGGCGGTCATCATCAAGATTGGACAGGTTAACCCCTGTTCCACAAAGCGGGCCTCAAAATCACTGAGGTAGGTTTTCATTAGGGGTTGGATGTATGCGTTTGCAATGGTCGTGCAAAGACGATCAAATTCACGAGCCTCTGGGCTGACCTCATGGCTGAGTGACATTTCAACACCCGGTAGCAGTTTGCGCAGTTCTGTACCCAATATTTGTTCGTGTGCTGGATTGGCATAGGCATGCATCAAACAGACTGCGACCGCCTGTACGTTTTGCCGACGAAGCTCAGCAGCGAGTGCGGGTATCGCGGTAGTGTCGAGCGAGATTAGCTCTTCTCCAGCCGCATTCATCCGGCCCGCGATGGTGTATGAAAGCTGACGGGGGACAAGAAGGTTTGGTTTTTCGATGTTAATTGCGTACTGGCTATAGCGACGTTCGTATGCGATTTCTAAAATATCGCGAAATCCCGCAGTTGTGATTGTTGCAACTTTCGCCCCCCGCCGTTCGATGAGCGCATTGGTCGCAAGCGTTGTGCCATGAATTTTACCGCTGACCTGGTGCCATTCAATGCCCGCGGCCCGCATCACGTGCTGCGCACCCAATAACGCACCTTCCGCAGGTGCTTTGGGGGTGGTTGGCGTTTTTGTTGTCGCCACAACCGTTTCATTTGCATCTATTAAAACGGTATCTGTGAATGTACCGCCAATATCGCTGGCAAGACGAAAGCTATTTTTATGTGTCATTCAAGGGGTCCGAGGTGTCGTTGGCCAATACGTGTGAAAACGTATTGGCAGCTAGGCAACCAAGTCACATCCGGTTAGGCGGCGCAGCAGCGATATGTTTTGAACAAAGTTCACGTGCCATAATCCTCGGGTTTAACACAAAAATTAGAAACCCGATTTCGTAATCAGTCAATAAAATTATTTTATGACTAACTGATTTCCAAAATTCTCAACGGCTTTGGCAAGCACGTGCAGGCCAGTGATTAGATCAGCCTCATCTGTGTCTTCTGCGAAATCATGACTGATCCCATTTATTGAAGGCACAAACAGCATTGCAGTTGGTATATGGGATGAAACATTGGCGGCGTCATGCAATGCTCCTGATGTCATTTTTCGCCATTTTCCTGCGCATTCGCTCTCGGCTGCGTTGGACAATATGGCTTGCAGGCGATCATCCATCGCGGTTGGTTTGATGCCCAAAACGGGGCCAAAAGTCACCTGCATGTCCATCGAAGCGGCGACGTCATCTGCCGTTTCACGTATGATTTTTTCCATTTGATCTAATCGAGCAACATCTCCGTCCCGCCACTGCATCGAAAAACTGCAACGACCGGGTACAACAGAATGCGCATTTGGATGCAGATCAACATGACCAGTCGTCCACACTGTGCTGGGAACGACGACATTCTGAAATCTTTGGTTAATTTTTTGGCTGAATTGGCTTAGCGCTTGAAAGGCATCCTTGCGCCGATGCATGGGGGTTGTCCCTGCGTGGTTTTGCTCCCCGTCAAATGTGATGGTGCAATCCCGAATGCCCACGATGTCCGTCACGACACCAATTGTTTCAGCTGCTTCATGTAGCCATGGACCCTGTTCAATGTGGCATTCAATAAAACCACTAAAGATGTTTGGATCTAGAAATTCTTTCGCACGGTTTGGCATTCGATTGCGCGCATTTAAGAATGAGATGCCCTCTGCATCCGTCAGATTGTCAGCCTGCTCTAATGGCAAGGTTCCTGCCCAAATTGCGCTGCCCGTCGTGACGCCAAATCGTCCTTCTTCATCCTGAAAACTGACGACAGAAATCGCAGGCCCGCTCGCCTCCATCGCGGCGCGTGCAAGTTCCAAACCACAAACAACGCCCAATGCGCCGTCCAACCAGCCACCTTCGGGTTGTGTATCCGTGTGGGATCCGATCAAGATCGATTTTCCCTGAGCCAAACCAAAGGTGTTTCCAACAGGATCCACATAGGGCGTTAAGCCGATTTCAGAAAATTTTGCGCACAACCAATCCCGTGCGGCTATGTCCGTTTCCGAAAATGCAGGGCGCACGACGCCTTTGCCCACACCCGACGCTCCGATCCGCCGCAATTCATGCAGATCAGATAAAAAGCGTTTCGGGTTTACGTTCATTGGATGGGATCCCTTCGCTATCCTGCTTGATCCAGAATTGACCATTCGTTTTCTGTCGACAAGGATTTTGTTGCCAAGCCACAAATCAGGGTTGAAGGCAGTGTCACCTAATCAGGCATTGTCTTCCGTGTCGGTCCATGCATTTTTCATGATCAGATCGTTGATGTCGATCCGATGACGCCAGCCGCGGGCAGAGAGTTCGGGTTTATCAAACAGTTCTTCAACGTATCCGACACATAGATAGGCGACCAGTTCGACATGCGTGGGGATATTGAAAATCGCCTTCACGCGTTCTTTGTCAAAAATACTGACCCATCCAATTCCAATCCCTTCCGCCCGCGCCGCAAGCCAAAGGTTTTGAACCGCACAAACAGTAGAATAGACATCCATTGCCGCATCATGGGTGCGACCCAAAATAACCTTACCCCCGCGCGTGCGATCACAGGTTACGATGATGTTTAAGGGGGATTTTTTGATCCCTTCGAGTTTCAGTGACCGATAGGTTTCCTGCCGATCTTTGGTAAACATCTGTTCGGCCTCTGCATTCGCGTCGGCAAATGCCGCGTGCACCTTTTGTTTCTGTGCTGGGTCATCAACCAATATAAAATTCCACGGCTGCATGAAACCAACCGATGGCGCGTTATGCGCTGCCCGTAGGATGCGCATCAAGGCGTCAGGTTCAATGTCATCAGGTAGAAATTCGTTGCGCACGTCGCGACGTGCTTCGATTATATCGTATAATGCCTGACGTTCGGCATCATCAAAGATGCGTGCACTGACAGGCTTTGGATCTGCATTGTTCATGCTTGGCCTCCGCAATGACGATGGTACTGCGGTGTCCAATCGCAGACCTGTGTCATCAGGCCGGTCTTCTGGCTTTGGATCTTCCGAAATCGCCCCCTTCCCAAGTTTCCTCAGTGGTTTTTGACGTTTCGTCCCCATCACAGCGGCGGGCCCGCGCCAGATCTTCACTGGCTTCCCGATTCTCCCAAGTGGGCACCTGATGGTGGATGGTTAGCAGGACGATAAGCCAGGCGTCAAATCAAATACATGGTCGCATGTGCGGGCACGGCTTACCTGGATGCGCCTAACTTGCTGACAAACCAATCGGCAAAGTCGCAGGCATGCGCATTCTCTTGCCTGACGGCTAAAAAATAACCTTCAGTAGATGAAATTTCCGTCGGATCAATCTGAACCAAGCTTCCCTGTGCGATCAAGGGCTTTGCAATAAGTGAGCTGGCCAAGGCAATGCCAACACCGTTCAACGCCATGGAAAGTGCAACGCCGTAAGAGTCCACGAAAATTGTTGGTTCAGTATTTAAGGCTGTTCCTGATTGTCCGCGCCAGTCTTTCCAGCCTTCTGTCGTTCCGACAGCTTCGATCAATGGAAGCGTGTCCCAAGGATCCGTTGTCGGCGCGCAAACTGCGATCAATGCATCGGGCATCAAGCGTTCGGCATTATGTCCAACGTTGCTGGCCGCACCAAAGCGTATTTCGACATCTGCGATTGAGGATTTAAAATCATCTGCCCAAATCGTGCCCAATATTCGCGTTTTTAGGTGCGGATTTATTTTCGAAAATTCGGCCAAATGGGGCGCGATAACCCACTGTGCAATACTAACAGATGCTGCAACGGTTAGGTTTCCAGAGTTGGGACCAATGTCAAACATGTCCGCTGCATTTTTCAGATTTTCGATTGAGGAGCTAACTTTGGGAAGTAATTTGCGCCCTGCATCGGTCAGCAACAGACCACGAGGTTGGCGCAGAAATAATTGCGTTGCCAGACGTTCTTCCAGTGCTCTGATCTGCTGACTGACTGCGGATTGTGTCATGCCCAATTCATCCGCCGCGGCGGTGAATTTTTGATGTCTTGCTGCGGCTTCGAATACGCGAAACCAGTTCAATGGAGGAAGATGTCGGGCCATGGTATTTTTAGATATTAGCTTAACTTATATCTAATGCTTATATTTCATAATTTGTCAAATTTCGCTTAACGCGGCACCTTGCCCAGAAAGGCAAAGGATTGTGGCATGGACCCTGAAATTCGCAAAATTGTAACCTATGACGAAGAAACGCTGATCGAAGGGTATCGCGCGGCGAAGACCCCGTGGCGCATGTTCGCGGTTGCGGCGGTTGTGCGTAATCCTTGGGCAGGTCGGTTTGTTGAGGATTTGAAGCCTGAAATTATGGCCTACGGACCGAAATTGGGTGAGATGATGACACAGCGTATGATTGCGCTTGCTGGTAGTGGTGATGCAATCGAAGCCTATGGAAAGGCCGCAGTCGTTGGATTGAATGGCGAAGTCGAGCATGCCTCGGGACTGATCCATACACTGCGGTTCGGGAATTTCTATCGCGAGGCGGTCGGCGCGAAATCTTACTTGGCCTTTACGAATACCCGCGGTGGGGCGAATGCGCCAATTATGGTACCGCTCATGGACAAAAATGATGCAGGTCGGCGGTCGCATTATCTGACGATCCAGTTTTCAATTCCTGACGCCCCACGTGATGATGAAATTGTAGTCGTCCTGGGGGGCGCAACATCAGGTCGTCCGCACCATCGTATCGGTGACCGTTACCAAGACTTAAAGGATCTGGGCCATGATGTGGACAACCCAGCCGCGGTCTAGGGTCGGCTCTCTTGCTGCGATTTGTGCAGGGCAGGGGCCGTCCGTCACACTTTTGCATGGCGTGGGATTGAACGCGGATGCATGGGGTGCGCAGATTGATGCGCTGTCGCAGGATTATGGTGTTACCGCATTTGACATGGCGGGTCACGGTGACAGTGCGGCTTTGAAGATAGCTAAGCCCACATTATCCGACTACGTCGATGCCGTACGCGTTCGTCTGACTGCACCAACTGTTGTTGTGGGTCATTCAATGGGCGCAATGATTGCATTGAAATTGGCGCATAATCCCGCCGTGATTGGCGTGGTTGCATTGAATGCGATTTACCAGCGAACGCCAACGGCATCCGCAGCAGTGCGTGCCAGGGCCAAGCAGTTGTGGGATGAGCGGTCGGTCAATCCAGAAGCCACGTTGATGCGTTGGTTCGACGATCTGACCTCACCCGAGGCAATGGCCTGTGAATCCTGGCTACGCACGGTTCCGATGGACGGTTATCGTGCCGCCTATTCCGTGTTTGCAAATGAAAACGGCCCCACTGCATCCGAATTACAATCGCTACACAAACCTGCGCTTTTCATCACGGGCGAGCGAGAACCAAACTCAACACCTGAGATGAGCGTTCAGATGGCGGAATGTTGTCCCATGGGGCAGGCGCATATCGTCAACGATGCCGCTCATATGATGCCCATGACGCATGCGGGCGAAGTCAATGCGCAGCTGCGGACATTCATTTCGCAGTGTCACCAAGGAGAGGTCTGATGGATTTTTCACTATTCGCACATATGGAACGGGTCGATGGAACCGATAGCCATGAAACCCTCTATTCGGATTTCATTGATCTTTGCAAAATGGCGGATCAGGGCGGCATGCGCGCCATTTGGACGGGCGAGCATCACGGCATGGACTTCACGATTGCGCCAAACCCCTTTCTGTCACTGGTGGATATTGCACACCACACGCAAAATGTACGTTTGGGTACGGGCACTGTGATTGCGCCGTTTTGGCACCCCATCGCGCTGGCAGGTGAGGCCGCAGCTACCGATTTGATGACCAAAGGCCGTTTGGAAATTGGAATAGCGCGTGGGGCGTACAGCTATGAATATGAACGTATTATGCCAGGAATGGACGCCTGGGAAGCAGGGCAAAGAATGCGTGAAACGGCCCCGACACTGCGCAAATTGTGGCAGGGGGATTATGCCCACGAAGGCGAATTTTTTCAGTTTCCCGCAACCACCTCTGCCCCCAAACCCGTTCAGGAAAATGG
>CAXACF010000025.1:0-10161 GCA_963967125.1 uncultured Rhodobacterales bacterium
CGCGTCCGGGCGGCAGGCGGAGTTCCACGAGCTGTTACGCACCTACGCGGACGTGACGCTCACCGACCGCGCGCCTCTCGGGTCGGCCGAGCCCGCCCTCTCGCGCGAGCCGAGCGGTCTTCCGAGCGGCGCGAGCGCGGCGCGCGGCACGACTCGCGGCGACGAGATCATGGAACCAACAAGCGTGCAGCCAGCGTTTTGGGCTCGAGCACGGAAACAACTTGTATGCGTGTTTGCACCCGAGACAGCGGAATGACCTCGATTTCCAGTCGCGCATGTAATGCAGGGTTTACCGCATGAAACTTCATGCTGTTTGGTTCATCGAATTCTATCAAGCGAATTTCAACATCGCGCTGACGACCACGGACCTTAAAACGACAATTCCAACCTAGAGTGTCTTCGTTCGGATTATTTTGCGAAATCTGCGACACGCGAACATTGCGTTTTATTGCAATACGTTCAAAAGTTTCGAAATTCGAAAGGCGCGCAAACACCTCAGCCTGCGGCAGTTTTAAATCTTCTTGCGCTGAAAACTTCATACTCGTCCCGTCTCCCCAACTCTGAATACCCTAGTCCAAGCGATCTGCAAGCCAGTTTTTTATTAAAAAATGCGCAATTGATCCTGGACGCGCGGGGAAAAGAGTGTCGTTTGTACCCGCAAACACATCCATCATCTCAGATTTTGAAATCCACAGTGCATCTTCGATTTCGTGTGGGTCGATTGTAATCTGCTTGGATGTGGCATGTCCGTGGCACCCGATCATCAATGAATTTGGAAATGCCCAAGGTTGGCTGGCAAGATACGTTACAGGACCAACTTCCACATTCGTTTCTTCCAAAACTTCGCGGCGAACGGCGGCTTCGATCGTTTCACCTGGCTCTAAGAATCCGGCCAGCAGAGAATACATTTTTTCTGGGAAATTCGGTGAACGCCCAAGTAATATGTCATCCCCATGGGTGATCAACATAATCACAACTGGGTCGGTACGCGGAAAGTGTGATGCATTGCAATTGTTACAGTTTCGTTGCCACCCCGACTGTGTCATTGCGCTGCGACCGCCACAGCGAGAACAGAATTTATGGCTTTGGTGCCATTGAAACAACGCCCGCGCTGTGGCCGCCAATTCACAATCTCGCGCACTTAGTGCATTCATGCACCCCCGTAACTCAAGAAACACATGCGATGCTGGCAAATCAGGATGACGCTGTTCAGTTGGATCAAAAAACCCAAGTGATTGCGCCTCTTGATCGGATGGCGGTTCCCAATTGGAAATGTCGGTGGCAAAAAGCATCATCTCAGTGTCACGGCCCAAAAATATTTGCGGCGCATCTGCAAGGATAGGGTGCGTGCATGACAGCATCGCAAGGCTTGGGCTATCTTTATTCACAACCAAAACCTTTCCACGCCAAATGACGATGGATTGTCCCTTTGAAATATCTGTTTCTGTCAGATTGCCGCGAAGCTGTGCCGCGCGATCCAATCCAGATCCACCAAATGTAACTGTTTCTGCTAGCTTCATTTTTTTCCCATCAATCGTCGTCCAAGCAGGCTTGCATGCAGAGTTAGCACAATCAACGCATTTTCGTAGTCTTGCAATTATTTGGCCGAGCCTCTAAGTAGCCACTCGAGAGGTTGGCGCGGGCGAGCGCCTCGCCAACCCGGTCAGGTCCGGAAGGAAGCAGCCGTAACGAGCCCCGCTTGGGTCGTTGTCAGCCTCTCACCTTTATCCCCGTACAGCCCAATCTTTTTGACGACTGGTTTCAACTGCGCAGGGTCGAACGGCCCGCAACCTGTTCATCGCGCTTTCGCCCTCTTCACCTGCCTCAACCATCAAACGCAAAACGGCCATTCCTGTGCGACCACATCCACCCCGGCAATGTACAATCACGCGCCCGCCTGCATTCAAAATCCGATGCAATGTTTGTGAAATTGGAACCCATAGGACATCGCGATCTGCTGGTGCTGCCTGAAAATCATCAACTGGAAAATGCAGCCATTGGATATTTGCGTTGCGCAAATCATCAGGGATATCCGCAGAACCCAGTTTCTTCATCTCGGCCTGACCTGTCATGGACAGAACGGCATCGGGTTTCCATTGCAACCACGTCGCCATTTCGGTGGCATAATCCCCCTTGGCCCCAGGCAGTGGCGACATCCCAATTACTCCGGACCCAAATGACAATTCAGAAATTTCAAATTCGCTCATGCCCAACCTCACACATTGCTCTGGACGTTCTAACGATGGCAGCGTAGCTTAGACAAGAGCGAAATTCCGAGGTCCCATGTCTGACACCACCAACCAAAGCTATCAGGTTCTTGCGCGGAAATACCGACCAGAAACCTTTGCCGATTTGGTCGGTCAGGATGCAATGGTCCGCACCCTGAAAAATGCATTTGCCGCTGATCGCATTGCGCAGGCCTTTATTATGACTGGTATTCGCGGAACGGGTAAAACAACGACCGCCCGCATTATTGCCAAAGGTATGAATTGTATTGGCCCTGATGGACAGGGGGGTCCAACGACAGATCCCTGCGGCGTGTGCGAACATTGCAGCGCGATTATCGAAGGTCGCCATGTTGATGTTATGGAAATGGACGCCGCCAGCCGCACAGGTGTCGACGATATTCGCGAAATCATTGATAGTGTGCATTATCGCGCGGCCTCGGCCAGATACAAAATTTACATCATCGACGAAGTTCACATGTTGTCGACCAATGCATTTAATGCCTTGCTGAAGACACTGGAAGAACCGCCTGCGCACGTGGAATTTATCTTTGCTACCACGGAAATTCGAAAGGTTCCTGTCACAGTCCTCTCACGGTGCCAGCGCTTTGACCTACGTCGAATTGAGCCTGAGGTTATGATCGCATTGATGCGCAAAATCGCATCGGCAGAATCCGCCGAGATCACCGATGACGCATTGGCCCTGATCACCCGCGCAGCCGAGGGGTCGGCAAGAGATGCAACATCCTTGTTAGATCAGGCAATCAGCCATGGCGCGGGCGAAACAACCGCCGATCAAGTGCGTGCAATGCTGGGGTTGGCCGATCGCGGTCGAGTTCTGGATTTATTCGAAGCAATCATGCGTGGTGATGCATCCGTCGCCTTGGCCGAATTAGGGGCGCAATACAGCGACGGCGCTGATCCAATGGCCATCATGCGCGATTTGGCCGAAATCACGCATTGGATTTCGGTTGTCAAAATCACACCTGATGCCGCAGACGATCCAACCGTTTCGCCAGATGAACGCGCGCGCGGCGCAACCTTATCGGAACAATTGGCAATGCGTGTTTTGACACGCATGTGGCAAATGTTGCTAAAGGCACTGGACGAAGTTGCCCAAGCCCCAAATTCAATGATGGCTGCGGAAATGGCAATCATCCGACTAACGCATGTTGCCGACCTACCTTCACCTGAGGAGTTGGTCAAAAAACTGCAAAACTCATCTCCTCCTACAATGCCACCCTCTGGCGGGGTGTCAGTGAATAATACAGGACCCTTGGCAAATGCGCAGTCTAACGCTGCTATCACCTCCGGACCCACTGGCGGGCCCACATCTGCGCTAGGGTCCGCTCAACCTGTCATGGAAACAGTTTCGGCTCTTGCGCATTATGCGACATTCGATGCCGTGGTTGATTTGGTGCGTTCTCAACGGGACGTAAAATTACTGGTAGAAGTCGAATCTTGCATTCGACTGGTGTCCTATCAACCGGGCCGCATTGAATTTACGCCAACAAGTGATGCGCCCTCTGATTTGTCACAACGGCTTGGCGGTGCATTGCAACGTTGGACAGGTGCGCGATGGGCGATCATCCTGTCGAACACTGGTACAGCAACCACGATTGCAGAGGATAGATCTGCAGCAGAAGACGCCATAAAAGCCGAGGCTAAACAGCATCCATTAATGCAAGCCGCAATGGCAAGTTTTCCAAATGCCAAAATCATTGATATACGCACAGCGGCGGAAATCACGGCAGATGCAGAGTTAGATGCTTTGCCAGAAGTAGAAGACGAATGGGACCCATTCGAAGAAAGTTAACGGAGTAAGACATGTTCAAAGGTCTAGGCGCCATGGGCGATATGGCAAAATTAATGAAAAACGCCCAGGAAATGCAGGGCAAAGTCGTGCAGATGCAAGAAGAAATGCACAACATTATGGTTGTGGGCGAAGCAGGCGCAGGACTGGTGAAAGCGACATGTACGGCCAAAGGCGATTTAAAAGGATTGGACATCGACCCATCCATTTTTTCCAAAGATGACAAAGAAGTTGTTGAGGATTTGATCGTAGCAGCGGTCAAAGACGCCCAAGAAAAGGCCTCAAACCGCGAACGAGAAGAGATGCAAAAGCTTACGGAAAGCCTTGGGCTACCACCTGGGATGAACCTTCCGTTCTAAGGGCATGAGCGGCGCGAAAGATATTCATGATTTGATTGATCTTATGGCCAAGCTTCCGGGGCTTGGTCCGCGTTCAGCGCGTCGCACCGTTTTACATATGGTGCGCAAGAAAAATTACCTTCTTGCGCCCCTTGCTGACCTGATGCAACAAGTTGCGGCCTCGGCCCGTGAATGCCTAAACTGTGGGAATATCGGAACCACAGATATTTGCGACATCTGCGATAGCGAGAAACGCGCCAACGGTGAAATCTGTGTCGTAGAAGACGTCGCTGATTTATGGGCGATGGAACGCGCGGGCGTATTTCACGGTCGCTATCATGTTTTGGGCGGAACCTTGTCCGCACTCGATGCCATCGGCCCAGATGAATTACGCATTCCAAAACTAAGGGATCGCATTGCAAGCGAGAGCATTTCCGAAGTCATCTTGGCGCTGAACACAACAATCGATGGTCAGACCACAGCGCATTATATTGCTGATGAGCTGGGAAGCGATGTGAACATCACGACCCTTGCCAAGGGTGTCCCAATTGGTGGTGAACTTGACTACCTAGACGATGGAACAATTTCTGCCGCGCTGCGTGCACGCAAGGCATTCTAAAGAAAAAAAAACCCGACACAGTGGCCGGGTTCATTGCTTTATACGTCTGGCTGTTCGTCGCCGTCATCACCCGGCAGATTGAAGAAGCTGTCCGCGTCAAGGTATTCGTTGTCATCGCCAGATTCCTCAGAATCATCCGTCGGATCATTCAATGAAAACGCCTCTAGCCCTTCGATTGCTGATGGGATTTTCGGCTCCGCAGGCATATCAAGCGACTGCTCGGTGCTGACCAATTTACGACGCTCGTCATCAGACATCACAGTGCCTTCTGCCGCTTTTTTGGCTGCTGCTTTTTGCACAGCTAGATCCAATTCTGACTGCTTACACAAACCCAAGGCAACTGGATCAATCGGCGTGATATTCGCAATGTTCCAATGCGTCCGTTCGCGGATTGCCTGAATTGTTGGTTTGGTTGTGCCGATCAGTTTCGAAATTTGCGCATCGCTTAGTTCTGGGTGGAATTTGACCAACCACAAAATTGATGCCGGACGATCCTGACGCTTTGACAACGGTGTATAACGTGGACCGCGACGCTTTTCTTCACCCACGGCCGATGGATTGAATTTTAGCTTCAACTTGTGCAGCGGGTCTGCCTCACCTTTGGTGATTTCGACGGCTTCCAATTGATTGTTGGCAATTGGGTCAAACCCTTTGACGCCAACAGCAACATCACCATCTGCAATGCCCTGCACTTCTAATTCGTGCATTTCGACGAAATCTGCGATCTGCTTGAACGTCAGTGTTGTGTTATCAACCAGCCAAACGGCTGTTGCGCGTGCCATGATCGGTTTGGCCATAATGTCTCTCCTTCGCAAAATTTCCCCGTCACCTGCCAAGCAGGCAGCCTTTCGCAAGGCGGGTTTCCATTGTAGGGGAACTTGTGGTGTCTATAACTACTTTCATTTCGAAAGGAAAGAGCGAATGCGTAAACTGGTGATGATCCTGACTTTATTGATCCCAACGCAACTTTGGGCAGATGATTTTGACTACTATGTCCTTTCTCTAAGTTGGTCCGCCAGTTTTTGTGACATTGAAGGCGATGCAAAACAATCGGATCAGTGTGACGTCAAACATGACTATAAATGGATATTGCACGGGCTTTGGCCGCAGTATCATCAGGGTTGGCCCGCCTACTGTAATACATCCGAACGACCCCCATCACGCAGGATGACCCGCGATATGGTCGATATTATGGGCAGCAGCGGGCTTGCTTGGCATCAGTGGAAAAAGCATGGATCCTGTAGCGGGCTTAGCGCCAAAGATTATTTTACAAAATCACGAGAGGCCTACGGCACCATCACTCAGCCAAAAGTTTTAAACCGTCTTGATAAATTGGTCCGTGTTCCCGCATTGGTCATCGAGGATGCATTTGTCCAAGCAAATCCATTTTTGGAACGCGATATGATTACCATCACCTGTAAAGAAGGATATATTCAAGAGGCGCGGGTATGCTTGTCAAAATCATTGCAACCCGTCCCCTGTGGCAGAGATGTGATCAAAGATTGCAAAATGACAAACGCGCTATTTCCGCCATCACGCTAAGCAAAAAATGCACGTCGGATAAGGTTCACCCCCGCAATCATCAAAACAAGCAATGTCGCCTTCATAAAGACACTTTGATCAATTCGGTCTTGGATCATGCGACCAAGACGCATGCCAAGTAAGGCAGCAGGCACTAAGATCGCAGAATAAATTAGGGTGCTCAGATTCAATATCCCAGTTGATAAATGACTAAATGTCAGGGCCAGCGCACCAATGCCATAAATGACGCCTTGGGTTCTAATATGCTCTTTCTTTTCAACATCCATAACTGTCAGATATGCGACCGTTGGCGGACCCCAAACCGCAGATAAGCCGCCCACAAAACCAGCAAGCGCACCAATCGCTGCATGACTGACCCGCGACTCTTTTTTAACAGGAATGCGACGACCTGAGAGCTGCAAGAGTGAAAAGCCTATCACCATCACGCCAATTGCTCCAAGGAAAAGGGCGTTTGGAATAACGCGGATCAATTGCGCACTGATAAGCAACACAATCAACGCTGTTAACATAAAGACACGGAACTTAACGATACTGCTCCATGCGGCACTTGCACCTTGGCGAAGGGCTTGTTGCCCATTTGTGATCAGTGTTGGTAAAATAAGGCCTGCCAATGCAAGCTCGGGCGAGACGACAGAACCAAGAATTGAAATCATCACCATCGGGAGCGCAAAGCCAACCACACCTTTAACCAATCCCGCGATCAGAGCACCAATAACGGCGATAGCCCATTGATCAGGCGTTAATATAGAAATAGCGTCGTGCATAGCGCGGGTGTAGCATATGGCAACATCGCGTCCAGCGTTATTTCGTCACGTAATTTTTGATCAATATTGACGCATGGTTGGTATTTTTGTTGCGCTGCAACTGCGAAATAGCTAGGGTCCTGATACTGTATAAGGAGTTGATTCATGGCACTTGACGGACAAAATGCTGCAATGCAGACAGAAAACTACATTGTAATGCCGGACCTATTGGCAACAACACAACAGGCTTTGGAAAGCTTGGACACATTGTTTGAGGCGGCAAAAGAGACCGTTAAGTCATTGGTTTCAAAAGATGGTCGTGTTTCATCGGGTTTGATGGAACAACATCAAGCGGCGGCACATGGCCTTTCATGGTTGGCGACATATCACGAATCTATGCGGCAGATGCAAAATTGGGCAACTAAGCTGACCGAGGCAGGCGAATTCGGGGAAGCCGAACAATTGCTGCACCAGATCGCATGCGGCGAATATCATGCACAAATCGTCGGTGGTATCCCAATGTCACAAGGCGAAATTGTTCGCCTATCAGACATGAAAATTTCTGCGGTAGCACAGCAAGATTATCAAAACGCAGCCGTGATGAATTTGATCGCGAACGGTAACACTCAAGCAGCGCGCACGCGCCTTGTTGAACTGATGCAGGAACAGGCAGGAAACGTCATTTTTGGCGCGTCTGGTTTGGACGAAGAACTTGAAATGATCCGCGAACAGTTCCGCCGCTTTTCAGTAGACAAGCTTGAACCGCATGCGCACGAATGGCACCTGAATGACGAATTGATCCCAATGGAAATCATTGAGGAACTTGCAGAACTAGGTGTATTTGGACTTACTATCCCCGAAGAGCTTGGTGGTTTTGGCCTGACCAAAGCATCTATGGCGGTTGTGTCCGAAGAACTTTCACGGGGCTACATCGGTGTTGGCTCATTAGGCACGCGCTCTGAAATTGCCGCCGAGTTGATCGTTTGCGGTGGTACCGATGAACAGAAAGAAGACTGGCTACCAAAGTTAGCAAGTGGTGAAATCCTGCCAACCGCGGTCTTTACCGAACCAAACACGGGCTCTGACCTTGGCGCATTGCGCACACGTGCCGTCAAAGATAAAAACGGTGATTATAAAATCACAGGCAATAAGACATGGATTACACACGCGGCACGGACACATGTGATGACACTCCTTGCGCGTACAAATCCTGACAGCACAGATCATCGCGGACTATCAATGTTCTTGGCCGAAAAGACACCAGGCACGGACGAGGCGCCCTTCCCAACCGAAGGGATGACAGGTGGCGAGATTGAAGTGTTGGGCTATCGCGGCATGAAGGAATACGAACTTGGTTTCGACAACTTCCATGTAAAATCTGAAAACCTTTTGGGCGGAGAAGAAGGCAAAGGCTTTAAACAGCTGATGCAAACATTCGAAAGCGCCCGCATTCAAACAGCGGCGCGTGCCGTGGGTGTCGCGCAATCTGCGTTAGATGTTTCAATGCAATATGCATTGGACCGTAAGCAATTTGGCAAGGAATTGATCCAGTTCCCTCGCGTTGCGAACAAGCTTGCTATGATGGCGGTCGAAATCACAGTTGCCCGTCAGTTGACATATTTCAGCGCCTTTGAAAAAGACAATGAGCGCCGCTGCGACCTTGAGGCTGGTATGGCCAAGTTGCTGGGTGCCCGCATTGCGTGGTCAGCCGCGGACAACGGATTGCAAATCCACGGCGGGAATGGCTTTGCACTTGAATATTCAATCAGCCGCATCCTGTGTGACGCGCGTATCCTAAACATCTTTGAGGGTGCCGCCGAAATTCAGGCTCAGGTGATTGCACGTCGCTTAATGGATTGATGGTCTGACGGGGAATTTCCCCTTGGACAGGATTTCACGATTTGTAAAACTGGCGCGAAGGAAATCCCGATGCGCCAGTCTGTGATCATAGTCTTTGCATTTGTCCTTGGTGGCTGCAATAGCGCCAAAGATATAGGCGGCATGTATCGCCTGATCAGTGATGATCCAGGATTGCTGCGTGTCACCTTGGAAATCAAAGACACACGCGTTTCCGGCCAAGGCCCCTGCAATCGATATTTTGGATCAATCCTGCAATCGGACATAGGTTCGAGCAGCATTCTGGTAGGGCCGCTTGCCTCAACAAAAATGGCCTGTCCCCACCTATCGGCCGAGCATCGCTATTTTCAAGAATTGCAGCGCGCTTCTATGGTCGAAGTTGTGCCAAATGGACTGATCCTGACGACGAGCGACGAAACGAAGTTGGTTTTTAAGTACCGCTAAACTGGGTTTCGCAATTGGCTTATTCCAAAGAATAGGGCAGCGGTTGCAACCATCGACGGACCAGCGGGCCAATCGAATACATAGGCCGCCCAAAGTCCAATGGCGCTGGCAGCGGAACCAAACCCAACAGACAAAATCGCCATCATTTCTGGTGTTGTTGTGAAACGACGCGCGGTTGCAGCCGGAATGATCAGTAAGGCCGTAATCAACAACGCCCCCACGATTTTCAAAGCCAGACCAACGACAATCGCCAGCAGGGCTGCCAAATAAAATGATTCATGCCTGGCATTCACGCCGACAGATGCCGCCAAATCATCGCCTAGGGTGGCCGTAATCCAATTGCTCCACCGCCACAAAACGATACCTAAAATAACCGCAACGCCAATCCAAATGAAAATAATGTCACGCCAACCAACAGCCAAGATATCGCCAAACAATATCGCCTCAATCGATAATTTGCGGCCCCAAATGCTTGCTCCGATTAACCCTAATGCAAGGCCCGTTTGGGCAAAGACGCCCAATATAACATCGGCCCCCTGAATGCGACTGGTTAATGTGAACAGCAAAACGGACAAGATCA
>CAXACF010000026.1:0-10108 GCA_963967125.1 uncultured Rhodobacterales bacterium
TTGCATATTCGTGACCATAAACTTCCATGCCCTTTTGGTCACAGTAATCTTGGTCCGTGTAATCGGTGTAACGACGCGGATCGACCGACCACATATCCCATTCGGTTTGTCCCTCGACCACCCATTCCGCCAAAACTTTACCCGCACCACCAGATTGCGCGATCCCAAATGTGAAGACACAAGCCTCAAACGCATTTGGCAAACCCGGCATAGGCCCGATCAGCGGTAGCCCGTCGGGTGCGTATGGAATAGGGCCATTGATCACACGGCTAACCCCAGAGGTGCCCAATAGCGGAACACGCGCCATGGCGTCTTCGATATACCACTCAATCCGTTCAAGATCGTCTGGATAGAGTTGGAAGCTAAAGTCATCGGGCATCGGATCATTTGGTGTCATCCAGTGGCCCTTACAGTTGCGCTCATAGGGGCCAAGGTTAAAGCCGTGCTTTTCCTGACGCAGGTAGTAACTGCTATCTACATCGCGCAGTAGGGGCAGTTTGTGACCTGTTTCTTTTGTATAGGCCTCGATTTCGGGGACCTCTTCTGAGAGCAGGTATTGGTGGGACATAACCATCATCGGAACTGTGCGGCCGCCATATGGTTTGAACCATTCGCCAACACGTTGTGCGTAATAACCCGCGGCGTTCACAACATATTCACAGCGAATGTCACCCTTTTCCGTATGAACGATCCATTCGCCGTTTTCGCGACTGACCCCAGTTGCAGGAGTAAAGCGCAGGATTTGTGCACCCATATCACGCGCACCTTTGGCAAGCGCTTGAGTTAGCTGAGCTGGGTCGATGTCCCCGTCATGAGGATCATAAAGTGACCCTGTTAGATCATGCGTTTCAAGGAATGGATAGCGTTCTTGCGTTTCCGCAGGGTTTAGGATTTCGATTGGCATGCCCTGATAACGGCCCATGCCCGCCGCGCGTTCAAATTCCTGCATCCGTTCTTTTGAGTGCGCCAGACGAATTGAACCTGTGACGTGATAGTTCATGGGGTAATCAACCGCCTCGCCCAAACCGCGATACAGCTCGGTTGAATATCGCTGCAAGTTCATAATTGACCAGCTGGTCGAAAATGTTGGAACGTTGCCTGCTGCGTGCCATGTCGACCCCGCAGTCAGTTCATTTTTTTCAAGAAGGACACAGTCGCTCCAGCCCATTTTGGCCAAATGATACAGGCAGGATGCGCCAACAGCGCCCCCTCCGATGATGACGACGCGTGCAGTGGTTGGAAATTCTGACATTTTCATACACTCCTGTTTTTCGTGTTTTATCTAGCAGCCAGTCCAAGCAATATTCCGTATGCGACAAAACATGCGGCCAATATGCGTTGGATCCAGAAATTCGTGATGTGATCAAGTGCGCGGCGCCCAAGGTGTGCCCCAAGTGCGCAATAGCCTGTGTAGCTTAGCGTGGTTAGGATCAGTGCAGTGGGTACGATCACCCACATCTGTGTGCCAATTGGGACGTCAGTTTCCACAAATTGGGAAAAGGCGGCGATATATCCAGCAAGAGATTTTGGGTTTATCGCCGCAATAAGAAACGCTTTCACATAAAGCGTTCTGTGCGAAACCATGCTGTTTTTTCGTGGGCGCCCCGCCAGCATCCAGTTTCGAATGCCAAGCCAAATCAAAAATACAACGCCGCTCCAACGAAGGATTTCAAACAGCAATGGGGATGTTAAAATCAACGCGGATACCCCAATGGCTGAAAGCCCAAGGAACAGACACGCCTGCGTTAAGATTCCAAGGACACAGATCAGGCTTTTGAGAAATCCAATATCAATGGCGGTTTGGATGCAGTTCACGGCATTCGGGCCTGGGGTTGTCACAAATAACACCCAGAACGTTGCGAATATGAACCATCCCTCAATGCTCATTTAATACACCGGGGGCGCAATAACCCAGATCGCGATGGCGGGATCAGGGTAAGGGTTTGACCATTCAAACATTTCGCCACGAATGCGGAAGCTATCCCCCGCACCGACAGTAAATAGACGTCCGCCAATCGCCAGATCCAATTTACCTTGGATGATATAGGCGACTTCTTGTGTGGCGCGTAAAACAGGCTCTGCCGTTTTTGAACCAGGTTCAAACACCGAATGGATCATTTCGAAATCATCGGTCAAATCTGGGGACAATAGTCCCTCTTTCAAACCTGTTTGACGTTCTGAAATATCGCGTCGCGCATTTGCACGCACGATATATCCTTGTTCGATTTCAGGGATGGTTTCCTCTAGCCCAAAAATCGCCTCAGACACATCCAGAGTTCTGGCGAGTTCTGCGATATCTTCTGCTGTTGGGGTCGAAAGATCACGTTCAACTTGGCTAAGCCATCCAACCGATTTCCCCATGCTTTCCGCCATCTGAGATAGTGTCAGGCCACGCGCCTTGCGCAAGGTGCGGACATCTGCACCAAGTGTTTTTTGCGCAATCTGGGTCTGGATCGTCATGGATTATCCGTGAAAATTTCATCAATAATTTCATGATTGCCGCAGAAACCTGATTCTTGCAACGAAAATCTTGATTGAGGATCGGTGTCATGAAGGCTAAAGCAAAGAGACCCTTTATCATTCAGGAAACCGTTTTCATGCCGCCCTTCCAATCTGAATATAATCCGCCCAATGATCCGATTGAGGTGGTCTATGAAGATGCGCATGTTGTGGCGGTGAACAAACCCACAGGTTTGTTGTCAGTACCGGGTAAAGGAGAACACCTGTCTGATTGTATGTTGTCTCGTGTTATGGTCGCCTTTCCCGATGCATTATTGGTGCATCGTTTGGATCGGGATACATCTGGGGTGATGGTTTTCGCGCTGACAGCGCATGCACAACGCTCAATGTCGATGCAATTTGAAGCACGCAGCACGAAAAAGACATATGTGGCCTGCGTTGCGGGTGAGATTAAGGAAGGCGAAGGCGAAATTGATTTGCCCCTGATCGTTGACTGGCCCAATCGACCAAAGCAGATGGTGTGCCATGAAACAGGGAAACCCGCGGTGACAGAATTCAAACGTATGTCTGTTACAGATGGTCAATCGCGTTTGCGCCTATTTCCGAAAACAGGCCGGTCGCATCAGTTGCGCGTTCATTGTTTGGCAATTGGACACCCGATTTTGGGTGATCCTCTTTATGCCCCCGAAACCGTTGCGGATTTTCCACGTCTTTTGTTGCACTCTGAAGAGTTGCGCATAAACCACCCAGAAAGCGGAAAAGGATTGCGGTTCCGTGCAAAATGCCCGTTTTGATGGTTTAAGTTGCCCCGGAACTGCTTATATGCAGCGATAGGTAAGTGGGGATAATGATGATTAAATGGATTTTTAGACTGATACTGATCACGCTGTTGGCGGCGGTTTTGCACTATAACCTGCCACAGCGTGACATTGTGCGTATTACAGATACTTATGAAAAACGCGTGGACCCTGGCGCAAATAGTTGGTTTTGGTCATCGGGTGATGCAGGAAGTGCCGCGGGCACCCCAAACCGCGATGTGTTTTTCATTCAGACGACTGATGCCAATGGGAACCCGCGCGTCTACCGCAACGAAGATACCGGGTTCGGCTGGCCACCCTATTTCAAATTCAACACCTCAAACCTACAGGCGCGTGCAGCGGATTTGATTTCGAAGGCTGATGATCAAACGCCCCAATGGGTCGCCGTAACACATTATGGTTGGCGCAACGAATTGCTGTCGATTTTCCCAAATGCAACCAAGGTAAAACCAGTTGACGGACCAGACGTACAATTGATCCCATGGTTCAACATTGTGTTTCTGATTGTATTCGCGGCCGTATTTTGGGCGGTTTGGGTGCGTTGGGTGCGGTTTCGCCGCGCCAAGATTGACCCAACAACGGAACGTATCAGTGATTGGTTTGCCGACAAATGGGATCGCATGCGCGGACGCGGCTGATTAATCGCGGCTTAACTCGTGTTCAAAGCGCCGCTTTGCGATTTCTTCGTTGCGTTCTGCAATCATTGAATCCTGAAGTGACGCTTTGACGAAATCCATATGGGCCTCAACCGCGGCGCGCGCGGCTGTGGGATCACGTTCTTGGATTGCGGTATTGATCGCTTTGTGTTGGTTCAGCAATTCATCTCGTGTTGTGCGTTGTCGGAACATCACCTGACGATTGTAAAATACGCCCTCGCGCAACAATTCATACATGGACCGCATCATGTGCAACATGATGACGTTATGACTGGCCTCGATAATGGAAAGGTGAAATTCGGCGTCCAGTTGCGCTTCGTCGGTTGGATTTCGTTTTGTATGTGCTGCGGCCATTTTATCGTAAATGGTTTGGATCACCCGTAAATCTGTGTCCGATCCCAGACGTGCTGCCCGCTCTGCCGCCAATCCCTCCATGTCACGTCGAAATGCAACGTAATCAAAGACTGCCGCATCATGTTCACTAAACAACGATACAAGCGCGGGGGAAAATGCATTTCCCAAGACATCGGCCACAAAAATTCCAGCACCCGCGCGGGATGAGAGCAGCCCTTTTTCCTGCAAATCCGCGATTGCCTCACGCAGGGAAGGACGCGACACGCCCATACGTTCGGCCAGTTCACGTTCAGATGGCAGGCGTTCGCCCGGGCGCAAAATACCCCGAAGGATCAATTCCTCGATCTGATGTGTGACTGCTTGTGATAGCTTGCCTGCGGTGATTTTTTCAAATGGCATGAATGCGCCTTATTGGTCTGATGATTTGACCAATATATCGCCTGAGCTGAAAATGACAAATTATACCTTTTGCAGGTCTTTGCTCATAAATACAGAGAATTCGGCGGGTTCATACGCGCCAAAGGGTCCGCATAGGACGAACCCCTCGCGTTCATACAAACGATGGGCATCATGCAGCAATGATCCTGTTTCAAGCTTTAATTGTGACAGCCCTAAATCCCGTGCGGTACCTTCGATATGCTGAATTATCTTTCGCCCCAATCCACGACCGCGCGCCGCGGGGTCTGTGAAAATTGATTTCAACTCGCCATATCCCTGCTTTACGGCCAAAGCACCACAGGCCCGATAAATCCCATCAACCCGAACACCGAAAAAATGAATGTCTGCGTCGCACAATGCGTCAATGGATAGAAAATGGTTCGCTTCGGCGGGAAACAAACTGCCCATCAAATCATGGCTAGCCTGAAGCAGATTGCGAATTTCTGGGTGTCTGGGGGACGCGTATTCAATTGAAATTGTCATTTCGGGGTCTTTTGAAATCTTTGGTTTGGACGTTAACGTCACAATATATTGTGGATAACTTTCCTTTGAATGGCAAGATCATGGGTGTCCGTGTTGACTCAATTTCCTGCGCGTAGGACCATTAAGGTCAGAGAATCAATGATTGGGTAACAATTTTGCGCTTCACGCGGCTGAAACTAACAGGCTTCAAAAGCTTTGTAGATCCAACTGAACTTCTAATTCAGGATGGCTTGACTGGTGTGGTTGGCCCGAATGGATGTGGAAAGTCGAACTTGTTGGAAGCCTTGCGGTGGGTCATGGGCGAAAACCGCCCAACTGCGATGCGCGGCGGTGGCATGGAGGATGTGATTTTCGCTGGCGCCGCGACGCGCCCTGCACGCAATTTCGCAGAAGTATCGCTTACCCTTGATAACTCAGAACGGCTTGCCCCGAGCGGATTTAATGACAGTGATGTGTTGGATATTGTCCGCCGCATCACACGCGAAGTGGGCAGTGCGTACAAAGTACTGGGCAAAGATGTGCGTGCCCGCGATGTTCAAATGTTATTTGCTGATGCGTCAACAGGGGCGCATTCCCCCGCTTTGGTGCGTCAGGGACAGATTTCGGAACTGATCAACGCAAAGCCCAAAAATCGTCGGCGTATATTGGAAGAGGCAGCTGGTATTTCGGGGCTGTATCAACGTCGTCACGAAGCCGAGCTGAAACTGAAATCAGCCGAAGCAAACCTTTTGCGGGTTGATGATGTTATTGAACAACTGAGCAATCAGTTGGCCCAACTGATGCGGCAGGCCAAGCAGGCGGCGCGATATCGTGAAATTGGTGAAAGCCTGCGCCACGCAGAAGGGCTTTTGCTGTTCCAACGCTGGCAAGAGGCGGATCATGCACGCCTATCCGCAGAACAACAGTTGAAAGAACGTATCCTAGCCGCGTCTCAATCTGAGGCCGAAGTGCGGATGTCCACCAAGGCGCGTGAAGCCGCAGAAGACGCGATGCCGCCGCTGCGCGAAGAAGAGGCCGTGGCATCGGCCATTCTGCAACGCTTGAACGTGCAGCGCGACAGCCTGAACGAGCAAGAAGCGCAGGCCAAAGAGCGTATTCAGACGCTGGAAAATAGAATTGAACAGCTGCTCCAAGATATGGAGCGCGAAACGGGCCTCAACAAAGACGCGGGCGAAACGATCGAACGTTTAGAGTGGGAAGCGCGCGAATTGGCGAAGGCGACCGAAGGTCAGGACGAAAAATTAGCGTCCGCGCAGGCCGCCGCGCAGGATGCTGCGGGTGTTTTACAAGACCGAGAAGCCGAGCTGTCAGAAAAGACCGAAGATGTCGCGCGGCTTGCGGCCCGTCATCAGAGCGCGCAGCGTTTGTTTGATGACATGAAGAAAACTGTCGAAAGATCAGAAGCCTCAGCCGTTACGGCCCGTCAGTCCGCAGAAGAGGCAGAAGAAAAGCTGTCGCATGTGGCGCAGCTTCTTGATGAGGCAAAAACACGCTCTGAAACGGCGGTCGCGGCTGCAGCGCAAGCAGAACAGGCGTTGGCCACGATTGAGCAGGCGCGAAGTGAAACGCAATCACGCGAGGCGGACGCGCGTGCCGAGAGATCAGAGGCAGAGGGCGAAACCAACGCGATCCGTGCCGAGGTAACGGCGCTGGCGAAATTGGTTGAACGCGATACAGCAGAAGGCGGGCAAATCATTGACCGCTTGCAGGTTGAAAAAGGGTTTGAAAAAGCGCTGGGCGCCGCGTTAGCCGATGATCTACGCGCACCTGAGGTTGATGTGGATGGTCCAACAGGATGGGCCGTGTTGCCCGCCTATGGTCAGGATCAACAATTACCAGATGGTGTCACCGCATTGTCGCAACATGTGTCGGTTCCCGATGTGTTGGGACGACGCATGGGGCAGATCGGTTTGGTTGATGCAGATGACGGAAACCGCCTGCAGCCCTTGTTGAAACCTGGACAGCGGTTGGTCAGTACCGAAGGGGACGCTTGGCGTTGGGATGGGTTCCGCGCCTGGGCCGAAGATGCCCCATCCTCTGCCGCGTTACGATTGCAACAATTGAACCGTTTAGAAGAGCTAAAGCAATTGTTAGAGCGTGCCACCGTGCGCATGGGCGCTGCTCAAAAGGCGCACGAAAGCCTGAACGATTTATTGGCAGAGCAATCGCGCACGGAACGTGAGGCGCGCGACGCACGTAGAGATGCGGATCGAGAAGTTGGTGAGGCCGCCCGTTTCATGAGCCGTGCAGAAGCAGATCGCGATATGGCGCAGGGCCGTATTGAAACCCTAAAGCTTGCGGTGGAGCGGTATGAGGAAGAGGCAAATGTTGCCATTCGTCAACGTAATGACGCGGAAAACGCCCTAAAATCCCTTGGTGATTTGGAAGCGGCACGAGATCAAATCGAAGATTTGCGCATGACCGTTGAGGCCGCGCGGATGACAATGATGACCAAGCGGTCAACGTTTGATGAGGTGCGCCGCGAGGGTGAGGCGCGTACGCGTCGAAGCCAAGAAGTTACAAAAGAGTTAAGCGGTTGGCGGCACCGTTTGGAGACCGCAGAAAAGCGTTCCGCTGAATTGTTTGAGCGTAAAGGTCAAGCCGAAGAAGAATTGGCGACTGCAATTGCAGCACCAACCGAAATTGCGGCGCAGCGCGACGCCCTGGGTCAGGCGATTGAGGACGCAGAAAAACGCCGACAGGCTGCGGCAGATCAACTTGCCATCGGGGAAACGCAGGTGCGGGAAGCTATGAATAATGAGCGCGATTTAGAACGTGCAGCATCAGAAGCGCGCGAGGTCCGCGCGGCCGCAGAGGCACGCACAGAAGCCGCGCGTGAGGCCGTGCAAGCCGCAAAGGACCGCATTCAAGAAGTGTTGGAAACCACGCCAGAGGCGCTGTTGGAAAACTTGAATACGGATGCAGAAAGAATGCCGCCCTCTGATCAGGTTGAGGCAGAGGTCAATCGTCTGAAACGACAGCGTGACGCACTGGGGGCTGTTAACCTGCGTGCAGAGGAAGACGCGCGTGAAGTTGAGCACGAGCACGCTCAGTTACTGAATGAAAAGACGGACCTTGAAGAAGCGATCAAGGCCCTGCGCGGTGGCATTGCGAGCCTGAACCGCGAGGGCCGCGAACGTCTGTTGACGGCATTTGAGCAAGTAAACGAGAATTTCGGAAACCTGTTTAAACACTTGTTCGGTGGCGGTGAAGCGAATTTGGTTTTGGTGGAAAGTGAAGATCCACTGGATGCGGGTCTGGAAATTATGTGCCAACCACCTGGTAAGAAATTGGCGACGCTGTCCCTTTTGTCAGGTGGCGAACAAACGTTGACCGCCCTTGCCTTGATTTTTGCTGTGTTCTTGGCAAACCCTGCGCCGATTTGTGTGTTGGACGAGGTCGATGCACCGTTGGATGATGCAAACGTCACGCGTTTCTGCGATTTGCTGGACGAAATGTGCCGCCGGACGGACACACGATTCCTAATTATTACGCACCACGCGGTGACGATGGCGCGGATGGACCGTTTGTTTGGTGTGACAATGCAAGAGCAAGGTGTCAGCCAATTGGTGTCAGTCGACCTGAAAAAGGCGGAACAACTGGTCGCCTAATCGGGATTTCGTGCGCCGCTCGTGCAGGGGCACATCGCCCCGCCCGCCATCCCGTAGCTTAGAGACGATTAAGCAGTTCATGCGTTGGCCATGCGTCTGCGGGTAACCCCAGTTTTTGCTGAACATCCTGTACGGCGGCACGTGTTTTTGCGCCCAAAATCCCATCCACTTTGCCGACATCATAGCCAAGTGCCTGCAGACGTGTTTGCAGTTGTTTCATTTCAGCACCAGACAGTGCGGGATCTGGTGACCCAGCTATGTAGGGTACGGCACCTTCCAGGCGTGTTGCGAAATACGCTGCGGTTGTCACATAGACAAAGCTTTGGTTCCATTCAAAATAGACCTGAAAGTTCGGGTAAGCGATGAACGCGGGTCCTTTGCGCCCTTGGGGAAGAATAATTGAGGATTGCAAAGAGGCGTCGCCAAGGCGCCCTTCGCGTGGTGTTACCCCCAAACGTTGCCATTCGCGCACAGATTTTTGCTTGTCCAAACCTGTTTCACCCCATGGCAAGTCCTTTGGAACAATCACCTCTTGTAGCCAAGGTTGGCCAGCACGCCAGCCCAAGTTGGATAGCATATGCGCCCCGCTTAACAAGGCGTCCGGAGCAGAGGTTTTCAGGTTGATCTGACCATCCCCGTCGCCGTCAATCCCGCTTTCGATGATGTCACCCGGCAGCATTTGGACCATCCCGATTTCACCAGCCCAAGCGCCAGTTGTTGTGCCAGGGTCAAAATCCCCACGCGTAAATAATTCAAGGGCTGCGAAAACCTGAGGTCGGAACAATTCAGGACGGCGGCAGTCATGCGAAAGTGTGACCAAAGCGTTCAGTGTGTTGAAATCGCCTTGGAAGGCACCAAAATCCGTTTCAAATGCCCAAAATGCCGTTAACACACCCCGCGAAATTCCGTAATCGCGTTCAATACGGTCAAAAACCGCCTTATATTTTTTGAGGTTCTTTGCTCCATGATCGCGCCGATGTTTGCTGATCAGACGGCCTGAAAATTCCAGAAATGGAAGTTGAAATACACCTTGTGAACGATCGGCTTTGATCACTTTGAGATCTTGGACGACCCCTGAAAAGGTAGACACTAACAGATGTCAAAGGCGCTTGCTTGCAGCATTTCGGAAACTCGGGCATGTCCCGGAAGATGTTCCAGAGCGTGCCCGGGCTGCCGAAATGCTGCAATCAAACGCCTTTGACATCTTTGCATTGCGGTTTTTGTTTAGTTTTTTGTTTATTTTTGCAAGTTGTTTTGGAGATTTGTTGGAAAAAACATGCAACAAACT
>CAXACF010000027.1:0-9915 GCA_963967125.1 uncultured Rhodobacterales bacterium
GTAAACAGCATGCGTGAGCGTCCCTTCATGTGGAACGACAACGCTATGGCAAACAAAATGGCACCTTTGATCGCGATGACGCCTAGGGTCATCATCAAAATTGTGGCTGGGTTTCCAAACAAAATATCAAAGTTGATGCCTGCCCCAACGGTGATGAAAAACAGCCCCAACAACAACCCTTTGAACGGTTCAATGTCGCTTTCCAATTCGTGGCGGAATTCAGAGTTCGCCAGAACAACACCCGCCAGGAACGTGCCCAACGCGGGAGAAAGGCCCACAATTGTCATCAGGTATCCAATGCCCACTACGATTAATAGTGTGATCGACGTTTACATTTCACGCAAGCGTGCAGCATGAATGAAACGGAACACCAGTGGGATCAAAAAGATGCCTGCCAAAATAATGCCCGCGATCACACCTAGTGTCGCAAGCGTTACCGCCCAACCGGGCAGACCCTCTAGCAAATTGGTGGCGGCATGCGCTGCGTCATGTGCACCGTGACCGCCATGATCATCCGATGCCTTTGGTGCGTGATCATCATAAGGTAATGCCAAAAGCGGGATCATCGCCAACATTGGGATCACCGCAATGTCCTGCGTCAGCAAAACAGAAAAACTGGAACGCCCACCTGGTGTTTGCATCAATCCTTTTTCGTTCAATGTTTGTAGAACAATCGCGGTTGAGGAGAGGGAAAGGATCATACCAATCGCCAATGCAGACTGCCATGGTAAACCAAAGGCAAAGGCCACGCCACCAATCACCGCAATGGTGCCCGTGATTTGCAATCCGCCAAGGCCCAACAATTTGTGACGCATATCCCAAAGGGCACGCGGTTCAAGTTCAAGCCCGATCACGAACAGCATCATGACAACGCCAAATTCGGCAAAGTGTTGAAGATCGGCTGTTTCAGACCCGACAAGCCCCATGACAGGGCCAATTATGATCCCTGCCGCCAAATATCCCAAAACGGATCCCAGACCCATCCGCGATGCAATGGGCACCGCGATAACAGCAGCGGCCAAATAGACCACCGCCTGTGATAGAAAACCTTCCATATTTCATCCCCTAAATTGGCAGTGCAGAATCCGCCTTGCACTGGTCCATCACAATTTGGCTTTGCACCCGCGACACACAGGGTGATTTCAACAGAACCTCATGTATGAGGCGGTTGAGATCGCGCAAATCCAAACAGTACACTCTAAGTAGATAATCCGCCTCACCCGTTAGCGTCCATGCGCTTATAATTTCAGGAGAGGTGGATAGGATGCGATTAAACTCTTGGCTGTTTTCCTGACCATGTCGGTCCAGCTGCACCTGAACAAAGGCTTGAACAGTCAGGCCCAAACGTTCGGCGTTTACCTGAGCGCGGTAGGCGCAAATGTACCCATCCTCTTCCAATCTTTGGCGACGTCTGTTCACCTGACTAGAGGATAGGTTCAATCGACAGCTGATTTCCTGCGCCGTCATATGCGCATTCTTTTGGAGCAAACCAAGAAGCTGTTTGTCAATCGAATCCATGCGCATAATATACGCATTAAAATGGCTGAATGGATATATTGAACGCAAACAAAATGAAATTTGTGCGATATATGCGCAACAAACGCATGGATTTCGTGAAATCTTGTGGAAAATAGGAGTTTTTCATGGGTCCCTTTCCACATCACGCAGCAAAATCACAAATCTCAACTGAAAATCCTGCGGGCACAGACGGGTTTGAATTCGTTGAATTCGCGCATCCCGACCCCGATGTTTTGCGGCATCTTTTTACCCTAATGGGGTATACGCACACGGCAACGCACAAAACCCGTCAGATTGAATTATGGCAGCAGGGGGATATCACATATGTCCTGAATGCAGATCCAAATTCATTTGCTGCGCGGTTTGTGGACGAACATGGTCCCTGCGCTCCGTCGATGGCATGGCGTGTGGTGGATGCGCAACATGCCTATGATCACGCGGTGAAGCATGGGGCCACGCCCTATACGGCGGATGACAAATGTCTGGATGTTCCGGCCATCGTTGGGATTGGTGGGTCACTGCTGTATTTTGTGGACAGCTACGGTGATGCGAATGCTTATGATCCCGAATATGATTGGCACATCACCGAAACACCAAAGGGTGTTGGGTTTTATTACTTGGATCACCTGACACATAATGTGTTCAAGGGGAACATGGACAAATGGTTTAAGTTTTATGGCGACTTATTCAATTTCCGCGAAATCCGTTTCTTTGACATTGAAGGAAAATACACGGGCCTGCTCAGTCGCGCGCTTACCTCACCCTGTGGGCGCATTCGCATTCCAATCAACGAAGACCGTGGCGAGACGGGGCAAATTGTATCCTACCTGAAGAAGTACAAAGGCGAGGGGATACAGCATATCGCCGTAGGGAGCGAAGACATCTACGCGGCTGTTGATCAGATTGCACAAAACGGTGTGATGTTCATGCCCGGACCACCACAGTCCTATTATGACCTAAGCCATGAACGCGTGTCAGGCCACCAAGAGCCGTTGGATCATATGCAAAAACACGGCATTCTGATTGATGGTGAAGGTGTTGTTGATGGGGGCGAGACAAAAATCCTGCTTCAGATTTTTTCCAAAACCGTGATTGGCCCGATCTTTTTTGAATTTATTCAGCGCAAAGGGGATGATGGATTTGGGGAGGGCAATTTCAAAGCCTTGTTTGAGTCGATTGAGCGCGAGCAAATTGAAAATGGCGAAATCGCCGCGGAATAATCGCTAGCCTTTGGGGATTTTTAAAACCACGTTGCGCCCACCTTTGACATAGCGCAACTCACTATCGCTGATGGCGGCCACGCGTCCACCATCAAGGCGGTCACCAACCTCAACCATAACGCGCCGTCCCGTGGTCATGCGCACCAATGCACGGCGTTTTGATCCGCTACCATAAATCCCGATCACGTTGATTTTACGCAGGTTTATGGCGTCTTTTAGGGTGGCTTCTGCGGCGACAAAGCTTGATGAATTCTGGCGCGTCACCGTTTCGTCCGATGGGCGGTTGCGCGTTGCGGGGGTTAATGCGGTCTGAACAGGAATTTTCAAATCTTTGGGACGCAGTCGCGGCATGACCGACGACGTGCGTGCGCTGGCCTGTGCACTTGCGATTGCTTCTGCGATTGCTGCAGGTGTGGCCAGATCATCTGGACGCAAGCGCGGGCGAATACCCGCCGCGGCTGAGATTATCACTGGTTCTTCCTCTGCCGAAGGGGGCAGGCGGGGTTTTAGTTCATTGATGGGCAAACCTGTGTTCGTCAAACGGACCGCAACGGGTGCGGGTTCCTCGATCAGATTTGGCCGCTCTGGCAGGCGGAAATCTGGCAAGCCTGCAAAAACGCGGTGCCCGTCAGGGGACAAGGTGCCCTCTGATGTCGGGGTTACCAATCCACGATCATCCAAAACAAACACGGTTCCTTCTGGCGCGGGTGAGGGCGGCGAAAGAAAGATTTGATCTGCAAAAGGATTTTGAATGGAGCCTAAGGCAATCGCATCCTGTTGTTCAAAGCTTGGATCAATTGATGCGACATAAAGATCGCCCAGCGTCACTTGATTTGGCAGAGTTGGCGCATTCGGTTCCAATGCCCAAACGCCTGATGCAATGTAAATGCGTTCAAGTGAATCGTTGGGAATGACGTCGGGGTCTGTCAGAAAGGGCAGTACCAAATCGGCGTAATTCGAAGAAGGCGCTGGACCTTGGTCTGCAAATTCCAGTTCTTCTTCACCCTCCGGGTCCAAAACCGCGCTTTCCGTTTCAACGGGGGAAATCACATCAGGGCTGGGCGGTGCCATCGCGGTTAGGGGCGCGCGTGGTACCTCCTTTGTCTCAGGTGTTGGTGAGGGCGCCGCAGGCGTCGGATCAGGTGTCCCCGCTGTTTGTTGGACCTCTGGCGCCAACAACTCGATCTCGGGTTGGGCGATTTCAGGCTCTTGTCGCAAATAGGCCCAAGTGGCCCCTCCAATCAGTGCAATCAACAAAAGCAACAGCGCAGGTGCGCGCCACGATTGCCCCGCATTGTTTTCGGCAATCCGCGCCGCAATTTTTGCGCCCAGCTCGCTTTGTTTTGCGATAATCGCGTCATTGGTTGCTGAAATGGGCTTCGCCGTTGGCGAGGCAGGTTCAGGCGTTAGGCTGAGACGCGCCTCAACAGGAAGAGGCGCGGTTGAGGCGATGATTGTTGTATCCTCTGGGGTATCACGTTGCGCAAATGCGATGACAGGTGGCGCGCTTTCCTCAATCTCTGCTTCTGGCTCTTCTGTGGACAGGCGCGGCATCATTCCCAAGGGCGCATCGTTTAACCCGAAAAACACCTCGGTTGGAAAGGTATCTGCGTCCGTGCGCGCAATACAAGCCAGCGGTGAAAACCCATAATTCTTGGCGAATTCTTCGGCCTCGTTCAGGGTTTCCAACGCGACCGCGGCCACATACAGGGTGCCATCCGCCAAGTGATGATCAAATCGTAATTCATCAACGGAATAGGGGGTCGCCCCATCCAACGTGCGCAGGATATGTTCATTGATCGTAATTGGATCGGCGTCATCGGGACAGGCAATCGAAACAAACTTGATCTGTTCATTGGGCAGGATCAGGGCAACACGCAGACCATCACCTGACATGGCCTCTGCCTTGCGCGAGAGTTCGGACATGCGTTGATCAAAATCATCCCTATCCAATATCGCTTCGGCAATTTTTGAAGATGCGCCTTTGGCATATTCTTCTAGGCCGATGCCCTCAAAGGACAGCGACAAAGCAAATCTGGGGCTTTGTGCATTTGATGTACGCATTGACCAGAACATCCCGTTTCCCGCCTTACTCTACCTCAGGTTTTTACCGAGGGGAAGCAAAACCCCGCCGATGGCAAAAATCCGCCCTGTTTTCAAAGACTAACTGCACTTAGTTTACGTCTTGTTTGTTGGAGGTTTTAAAAATGCGTCTATTTTTTGCGATTTTGTTCTGTGTATTATCTGCGCCCGCACTTGTTGCAGGGACTTTGATTGTTGAGGGGGAAGGTCAGGTAAGCCGCGCCCCAGATCATGCGGTAATCGAGGTGTCCTTGCATGAACAGGGGCGTGATGCGGGTGCAATCCTATTGAATTTGCGCACCCGCGTGGACGTTGTAATCAATGCGTTAAAGCAAAACGGAATTGATGAAAAACACATTGCGACCCAGCGATTAGATGTGCGTTTGGATTACGATTATGATAAGAAACAGCGTGCGCCGCGTGACTATATCGCCAGCACGTCGTTGCGCATTCGTCAGAATGACCTAAGCAAGCTTGCGACAGTGTTGGATGTTGCATCCGCGCTGGAGGTAGACGGCCTGTCTGATCTTCGTTTCCGCTATGATCCGACCCAGGCAGATTATGATTTGGCTCTCACTCGCGCGGTTGAGGCAGCCCTGCACAAGGCAGAATTAATTGCCCTAGCCTCGGGACAACGCCTTGGGTCTATTCAGGAAATTCGCGAAAATGGATCGGGTGGGGGTGTTGTGATGGCGCGGATGGAAATGTCAGCCGCACCACGGGTAAAGGGATATATCGCACCCGAAAACGTGACGATTTCAAAAACCATTACGATGGAAATTGAATTGGTGGATGGCGCGGCCCAGTGACCGCGCCAATCCCATTATTTTGACGATGCCGCGGCCAAGGCGCGATCAAGGTCTGCGATCAAATCATCGGCATCTTCAATCCCGATTGAAATGCGCACGACATTCGGGCTTGCCCCTGCGGCCTCTTGTTGTTCTTTGGTCAACTGGCGGTGGGTTGTGGACGCCGAATGGATCACCAGTGAACGCGCATCGCCCAAGTTTGCCACATGGCTAAAGATTTCAAGGTTATCCACGAATTTGATGCAGGCATCATACCCACCCTTTAGCGCAACGGTGAACAGGCCACCTGCACCTTTGGGACAGATACGTTCAACACGGTGGTTATAGGGGGATGATTTCAGACCTGAATAGGTGACATAATCCACCGCATCATGCCCCTCCAGCCATGTTGCGATGCGCATCGCGTTTTGCACGTGGCGTTCCATCCGCAAGGACAAAGTCTCTAAACCCATCAATGTGTAATGCGCCCCTTGTGGGTTCATTGTCATGCCCAAATCGCGCAGACCGATGGCAATGGAATGGAAGGTAAAGGCCAATGGGCCAAATGTTTCATGGAAACGCAGCCCGTGATAGGCGGGCTCTGGATCAGCCAAGGATGGATAACGCCCTGACGCGCTCCAATCAAATTTACCGCTGTCCACAACACAGCCACCTGTGACTGTGCCGTTCCCTGTCATGTATTTCGTTGTGGAATGCACTACCAATGTCGCGCCGTGCTCGACGGGGCGGCACAGATAAGGGGTGGCCGTTGTGTTATCCACGATCAAAGGCAAACCGGCATCATCCGCAACAGCGGCAACAGCATCCAAATCGGTGATGTAACCGCCTGGGTTTGCGATGGCCTCACAGAAAATCGCCTGTGTATCATCGTTGATTGCGGCCTTGACCGCGTCCAGATCATCAAAATCCACGAATGTCGCGGACCAACCAAAGCGTTTGATTGTTTGGCTAAACTGCGTGACGGTGCCGCCATATAGGCGGGTTGAGGCCACGATGTTTTTGCCAGGTGCCATGATTGGGAACAGTGCCATCAATTGCGCCGCGTGACCTGATGAACAACAGACTGCGCCAACGCCGCCTTCAAGCGTTGCGATACGTTCCTGCAAAACAGCAACCGTTGGGTTTGTCAGGCGGGAATAGATGAACCCAACTTCTTGTAGATTAAATAGGGCAGCGGCGTGATCTGCATCGCGGAACACATAGGCCGTTGATTGATAAATCGGTGTTTGGCGTGCCCCTGTTGCGGGATCAGGGCGCGCGCCTGCATGAATTTGTAATGTATCAAAACCGTATGTTGGTCCGTTGCTCATAAGGAAGCTCCTGTGGAAAAAATTTAACCAAGAAACTACGCAGAGACGAAACAAGGCACAATAGGCAAAAAGCCTATCTTTCCCACAAACCTGCGGATTTGATGCGATTGCGGATTTGGCGTTCTTTGCGCGGCAGGTTGTCACGATCAAACATATCGCGCACCTTTTGTCCGCGTTTTTGGTAAATCATGCGCTTGAACGGCGTGTACTCTTTCAGCACCTTTTTGATTTTGTTTGGGGCTGCAACCTCGCGCAAGGTGTCAACCACATGATCGCTTTCGCGCGCGAACAGTAGGGGCATTAGGCGATAATGACAGGTGTGTGTGCCATCAAGATATCGGCTGGGCAATGCATCGCGCCCACCGCCAAGCCCGTGGATCACAAGCGGCAATGCAACCTGATCCAACCATGGGTTTAATTCCTGACACTCTGTCTCGGGACTGGGATTGTCGCGAATATCGCAGGCGTAGTGTAAAAACCGTTTGCCGAATTCATGCGCGTCACGGTGATAGAAAAAGCCTGCGTTGAAATACAGGTAGCGACGCCAATATTCGTCAGGCTGTGACAGATCCATCGAGCTGTCGAATTCAAGCCCAAAGCGATCATAAAGTGATTTCCAAATTTGGGTGTACCCCGGGCCATATAGTTCAATTTCAGGCCAGGTGCCTTCCACCTTATTGGATGCGCTGGGGCGGTCAAAATCAAAGGGCACATCCATCAATTCATCAAGGATTAAAGTGTCCGTATCAAAACAAACGGCGCATCGTTTGGGATATGCGCCAAACATTCGATTTTGTTGCCATAGGGATAATATGCGCCAAATGCTTTGTTTTCAAAGGGAATTATTTCAGCACCCAAAGTGTGCAGTAAATCCCGACAGGCGGGATTTTGTATGCGTGGATCATCGGGCCAACGCCCGCTTGGCTGGGGTTCCGCAACAAACAGCTTGCCTTTAAACTTGGGGCTTTTCGCCCTGAGTGAGGCCGCAAATAAACAGGCCTCATACTCAAGCCTGCCGGCCTGCGCTACCACAACAATATTGAACGTTTCTGCCACTCTTCGATCCCCTTTGATCCATATCTACCCGAGGTTTCGTGTGATCAAAAGTCAGAAGCGGCGCAATTACAAAATCTGATACAGGGCGTTGCCTTATAGCTTCGAAATTGTGGCGGCTGTTGAATTGGCAACGCTGCGCATCCAGTTGTGTTCCGAGGCCACAAAGAAGATGTGGACGCCAAATTTTTCATGCCACGCGGCGGCGGCTTCGGCGGTGCCGATATAGCTGGCGTAGCCTTTTCCATGCGCTGCAGTGGCCTTGCCGATTGTGGTCATTGCATCGCCAATCAGATCATCTGTTACAGCCGTGTGGCCCATGCTGACCGTCAGATCCGAGGGGCCCGCGAATAGCGCATCAATGCCATCAATTGCGGCAATCTGATCGGATAGGGGCACGGCATAGTCTTCTTCAATCTGGGCGAACACAACGGTTTCTTGTTGCGATCTTTCCAAAAGATCGGCCATTTTTTCGGTGCCAAATCCACCCCAACGCGGCGTGCCCGCAAATCCACGGCCGCCTTTGCCAAACCGTGCTGTTCGTGCGACTTCTTCAGCACGTTCAACAGAATCGACATGGGGCACCACGATGCCCGCGGCGCCGCAATCCAATGCCCATAATATTTCGCGTGGGCTTGAATCCCCAACGCGCACCAACACAGGGTAATCAAGCGCGCGTGATACGGCCATGCAGGCATCAATCGCCGCGCGATCAAAGGGGGCATGTTCCGCATCAAGGCACACAAAATCCAACCCGCTTTGCGCCATCACCTCGATCATATTGTGATGAGGGGTTTTCAAAAATGTGCCGCTAAGTGGTTTTCCAGATTTAACAAGCGCTTTAAAATCGGCGATGCGTCCCATTTTTGATCCTTTCATGGTGATTTATGCGCATCCTCTGGCACAACATAGATCCTGTCAAGCAAGGCACGACAGGAAATGTCGCAGGCAGGCCAAAGCCTGCGTTAAATGCAATTGCACTTTGGCTGCGGATACCCCATCACTGGCATCTGATGAATGGAATATAGGTGCGTGATGACATCCGATAACATGCGCGAATTTCTTCGTGGTGTCGGCGATCAACTTCCCCTGCAATTGGGGGTGGTTCCCTTTGGTTTGGTTTTTGGGGTCTTGGGTATTGCAAGCGGGCTAAGCCCCTTGCAAACGATCCTGATGTCCTCGATCGTCTTTGGTGGTGCCTCTCAGGTGGTTTTTGCGCAACTTTGGGCCACGGGCGCATCGCCCTTGATCGTTGGGTCCTCTGTTGCGGTCATCAATTTGCGCCACATGTTATACAGTGCGGCAGTCGCAAAGTATTTGCGCCCCTTATCCCTGCGTTGGCGCATTATTTTGGGATATCTGTTGACGGATGAGGCCTTTGCCATTTCGATCAAGCGTTTTGAAACAACGGATCGCCCCGAATTGGCGCATTATCACCTTTTGGGATCTGGATTGACGTTATGGGTGTGTTGGCAAATCGCCACTGTCGTCGGTGTTTTGGCTGGCGCCACAATCCCGGATGAGCTGAACCTAGGTTTTGCAATACCGCTGACATTTATGGCTTTGGTGCTGCCGAATTTGCGCCGCCTGTCGGATATTGCTGCGGCCACATCGGCCGCGTTGGTGGCGTTATTTGGTCAGGCATTGCCGTGGAATGCATGGATCGTTGCGGCGGCCGTGGTTGGAATAACCGTGGGTGGCGTTCTGTCCCATTGGGAGGATCGCACATGATTTGGATCGTTATGATTTTAACGGGACTGGCAAATTTCGCCGTGCGCTTTTCCATGTTTTCGGGCCTGCGTGCCAGCACACTGCCCAATTGGGCTGAACGGTACCTACGCTATGTGCCCACCGCCGTCCTATCGGCGATTATCGCAGCGGCACTGTTTCTGGATGAAGCGGGTGACATTCAGATGTGGAACA
>CAXACF010000028.1:0-9758 GCA_963967125.1 uncultured Rhodobacterales bacterium
TCGATCGTATCGTCATTGCGATCAAAATCCATTATCTGGACAGGTTCATAGTTTGGGTCATATGGGTTGGCATATGTGACACATACATCCCTTCCGTCGCCACCAGTTGCTGTATCACCGTCATCAAAAAACAACAGATCGTCACCAGACCCACCGTTTACAGTATCGGATCCATCAAAACGCGCCGCATCCGACTCGATGGAAAAGATATAATCATTACCAGCACCGCCCGAAATCGAGTTCGCACCAGATACGTCGATTATCAGATCCTCCTCAGATCCACCCAAAATCGTGTCATCACCACGCATATCAGCATAATTTTTGGTCAAAAAATCGTAATAACCAACCGCATTATCTTGATCATCCAACCGTACAAAATCGTCCGTACCGCCCAATCCTTCATCAACAAAATTAAAGGTCGAAGCTGACGTCTCAGTAGTTGTGGCGTTCGTCGATTGATTTGCAAGCTGTAAATTTTGCGAACTCATCGCTGAGTTATTACTGGAACTTGAAGTTTGCGACTCTGCTTGAGTTGTCACATTTGCTTCAGATGCGGTCTCCTCATCTGACGAGTCTGATTTTTCATCGGGAGACAACATATCAATCGTTGCCCAAACACCAAGCGAAGTAGATAATAAGATTAAAAATAGCATTTTGAATTTCTATCAGGTTGTTGAAAAATTTTTGGGAAACAAGCACGCAAAAATCTGACTAACTGTATTTTAGTATTTACAATCTGAGGTTGAAGTCAAGATTTTTGCATACGCTTTTCGCAAAATTCAAAAGCGAATTGATGAATAATGGGCAATGGGGTTCCACCACCCTTTAACAAAAAAGGGCGCCTGAAAGCGCCCTTTTTTAAAACAATCTGATTTCGACTTATCCGTCTAGCGCATTCGCTAGGCTGGCTTGCACCTCATCAATGGATGCAAGGCCATCAATGGCCTTTAGCGCACCTTTTGCGTGGTAATAGCCGATCAACGGTGATGTCTTCTTGTAGTATTCCATCAAACGTGTGCGCATGCTGTCTTCGTTATCATCAGCGCGCGCCTCTTTGCCTGCGGCAATCGCCTCTTTCGCGCGATTGACAACGCGCTGGACCAAAACTTCATCTTCCACTTCCAGTGAAACCACAGCATCCAACGCAAAACCGTTTTCAGCCAAAAGTTCGCCCAATGCATCGGCCTGTGCCAGCGTGCGTGGAAAGCCATCAAAGATGAAACCGCCCTCTGATCCCTCTTGCAGTTTTTCACGGATCAATCCGATCACGATTTCGTCAGTGACCAATTCACCACGGTCCATAACATCCGCAACGATTTTACCCATCTCGGTGCCAGAGGTGCGCGCAGCGCGCAGCATGTCACCCGTCGACAGTTGCATCATGTTGCGGGTTTCGACCAAGTGCTGTGCCTGCGTTCCTTTGCCTGCACCTGGTGGTCCTAACAGAATAATATTCATCGACGAGCGGGTCCTTTTTTCTTACGTGTCTTTCCTTTACCACGCAGCTGCGATTTCTGAATCAGACTTTCGTACTGATGCGCCAAGAGATGCGATTGCACCTGCTGAATGGTATCCATTGTTACCGAAACCACGATCAACAACGAGGTTCCACCAAAGTAAAACGGAATTCCAAGCTGTCCTCTTAGGATTTCGGGCAATAAACATACGGCCGCAAGATACGCAGACCCCAAAACAAGCACGCGGTTTACCACGTATTCTAGGTGTTCTGCGGTCTTTTTGCCTGGGCGAATACCAGGGATAAAGCCGTTTTGATTTTTTAAGTTATCGGCAACATCATCCACTTTGAACGATACGTTGTGCGTATAGAAGAACGCGAAAAATACGATCATCAAAGTAAAGAAGGCCAAGTATGCGGGTTGCCCAGGGCCAAAGTAAGCCAAAATCGTTGACATTGCAGCACTGCCGCCGTCACCCGAAAACGTGCTAATTGTTGTTGGCAACAATAGCAGTGAAGATGCAAAAATCGCGGGAATAACGCCTGCTGGGTTTACCTTGATTGGAAGGTGCGAATTCTGCCCTTCCATCACCTTCATGCCAACTTGACGACGTGGGTATTGGATAAGTACCTTGCGCAGCGCGCGTTCCATGAACACAACAAAAGCGATCACGGCAACCACCATCACAATCACGCCAACAATAACGGCGGGGCTGATTGCGCCAGAGCGACCAGAGGCAAAGAACTGCGCCAATGCCGCGGGCAATTCCGCGATGATCCCAACAAAGATGATCAATGAAATGCCGTTACCAATGCCGCGGGCCGTGATTTGTTCACCCAACCACATCAGGAACATGGTGCCACCAACCAATGTGATCATGCAGGAAAGACGGAAAAACAGGCCAGGATCAGTAACCAAATCACCTGCTTCCAAGCTTGAAGCAAGGCCATATGCTTGGAATGTGGCCAACAATACGGTGCCATAACGCGTGTATTGGTTAATCTTGCGTCGGCCTTGTTCGCCCTCTTTCTTTAATTGCTCCAGCGATGGAACCATCGATGTCAGCAACTGAACAATAATCGATGCGGAAATGTAGGGCATGATGCCAAGCGCAAAGATGCCCATACGGCCCAATGCGCCCCCTGTGAACATCGACAGCATACCACCGATACCGCTTTGCGCGCTTTCCATAAATTCACGAAGCGCTGTAGCATCAATGCCTGGAACAGGAATAAAGGTACCTAGGCGATAAACGAGTAACAAACCCAATGTGAACAGGATGCGTTTGCGCAACTCTGTCGCTTTGCCAAGGGCCGACCAGCTTGTGTTTGCGGCCATTTGTTCAACTGCAGAAACCATTTGGATCTCTCTTATTAAAAACGCCGCCAAGAGCGTTTTCCAGGCTCTGGCGGCGTTAAATTGGAAAACTATTGCTTATGTAAGCAGGCATATAGCCGCATACAAGCAATTATTCAGCAGCAGCCGCTGTTGTCAAAGTACCGCCTGCCTTTTCGACAGCTTCGATCGCCGCTTTGGATGCGCCTGTGACCGAAATGGTGACTTTGCTTGTGATTTCGCCTTTGGCAAGAACGCGCACACCGTCCAACTTGCGACGTACCAAACCAGAAGCAACCAATGCGTCTTCTGTGATTTCCGCTTTTGCGTCCAACTTACCTTCGCCGATGAATTTTTCAATTAGGCCAAGGTTGATAACGGCAAATGATTTACGGTTTGGTTTATTGAAGCCACGCTTTGGCAAGCGTTGGTACAATGGCATTTGGCCGCCTTCGTATCCGGCAATCGCTACACCAGAACGAGATTTTTGACCCTTGATACCACGGCCACCCATTTTACCTTTGCCAGAACCTGGACCACGGCCAATGCGTTTTTTGGATTTTACGGCGCCTTCATTATCGCGCAATTCATTCAATTTCATGTCGCTTCTCCTTTTGCCGGAACTACCCTCTCAAGCGACCGATTGGGCAAACACGGCGTCATTCATGAACGTGGGAAAATACCCACCTACGCGCAGATATATGCCCACCCGATGAAATGCAAGCTGATTCCCCAAAAATGCGTTATTCCGCGGGCGTCACGCTTGGATCTGCGACCACGGTATTGGTCTTTGCCGCTGTGCGTTGATGACGTGTGGATGCGCGCTGAAGGATGACGATGAACAATGATCTGTATGTCACGATGAACAGCGCACCAAAGAACAGCAGTGCAACCGCACTTTGCCCAATGTCATGCCACAAAAATTGCGCAGCGATGATTGGAACCACGGTCATTGGCAGCACCAGCACTGTCGCAAGCGGGTTGGTCACATTCCGCTGCGTGCGATTAAAGTAGATTAATCCAAGACCACGCATCATCAACTGATGAAAATGCAACCGATCAGGTGCACCAATTGGTTCACGGTTCACAACGCGTCTGAAAATCGCAAATAGCATGTCCATGATCGGCCAGAAAAAGATCAATAATATAGCGTACGGCGAAATCTCAGGGTTCCGCGCGACAAGCAAAATCGACAACCAAATCAATACATGCCCCAAGGTGTATGCCCCAGCATCCCCAAGGAAGATTTTTCCAAATGGGAAATTGAACACATACAATCCCAAAATAGAACTCATCAACAAGACACTGATATTCAGGATCACCGTGTCACCAACAGCATGCGCCAAAAAGGCAAGACCACCCGCGATCAGCATACACACACCCATTGCCAATCCGTTCAACCCATCAATCAAATTTGTCGCATGCGCCACCCCGCCCGAAATCAACACCGTGAATACGGTCGCCCCAAATAGGGTCGAGGTAATCCAATTCAAATAAGGTGATCCCAGGGGCCCTATCCAAGCCCGAAAAATTGCAATCGCGCAAAGCGCGGATATGAAAGACAGTATGAGACGCATTTTTGGACTAACGTCTCGACCGATGTCTTCGCCTAGACCGCCGACAAATACAGCGATACAGCTTAGCAATAGTGGCACTGCGTATGCGGCCACATCAGACGGCAACATCGCGGTCCCCGCGATAAAGCCAGAAAATATAGCAATTCCACCAATCCGCGGCGTTGGTGTCCGATGCGCCGATTGACGCGCCGCACCTGAATGCCCCTTGGCGGTGTATTTTAAATGATAGGACTTGGTTGCTAATATCACACACGCCACGAAGGCGGAAACCAATCCCGCAAACAGAAATTCCATAACCCACTCAACAAAAAAACGATATTAATATCTCCGTGAGAGTGTAGTTGGATGTATCGCGAAGTCCAACCAATTTATAAAAATGTCATGCAATCGTTACCTAAATGCAAAAAGCGCCCCTATAAGGCGCTTTTCACACTAGATATGGTAGCTGAATCTTAGTCGCGTTCTTCGATAATTTCCACCAAATGTGGAATCTTGGCAACCATTCCACGAATCGAAGGTGTATCTTCTAGCTCGCGGGTTTTGTTCATTTTGTTCAACCCAAGTCCAACAAGCGTTTGACGCTGAACCGCTGGACGGCGAATGGGTGAACCGATTTGTTTTACAACAATTGTCTTAGCCATTTTGCGTGTTCCTTATGCTTCTGCAGGCTCTGCTGCGTCTGCGGCGGTCGCTTCTGCGGCTGGTGCTTCGTCCTTGCGTAGGATGTCAGCAACCTTTTTACCGCGACGTTGTGCAACCATGCGTGGGCTCATCTCTTTTTGCAGACCATTCAATGTTGCGCGGATCATGTTGTATGGGTTTTGTGACCCAATAGATTTCGCGACAACGTCTTGAATGCCCAGCATTTCGAAAACTGCACGCATTGGACCACCGGCGATGATACCAGTACCTGTTGGCGCAGTGCGCATCACAACTTTACCAGCGCCGTGACGGCCCTCGATATCGTGGTGCAATGTGCGACCTTCACGCAATGGAACGCGGATCATCTGACGTTTTGCTTGTTCAGTTGCCTTACGGATCGCTTCAGGTACTTCTTTCGCTTTACCTTTGCCGAAACCGACGCGACCTTTTTGGTCACCTACAACAACCAAAGCAGCAAAGCCGAAACGCTTACCACCTTTTACGGTCTTTGAAACACGGTTGATCGCAACGAGACGATCGGCGAACTCAGGTGCCGCCTCTTCGCGATCACGGCGTCCTCTTTGATTTGGTTCTTTAGCCATTTCTTCGTCTCCTTAGAACTTCAGTCCACCTTCACGTGCTGCATCGGCCAAAGCCTTTACACCACCGTGAAAGAGGAAACCGCCACGATCAAAGTAACACTCTTCAACACCCGCCTTTTTGGCGCGTTCTGCAAGTGCTGCTCCAACCTTTGCTGATGCTTCGATGTTGTTCTTGCCAACAACGCCTAAGCTTGACTCGAGTGAGGAAGCTGAGGCCAATGTTACGCCTTGAACATCGTCGATCAACTGAGCGCTGATGTTTTTGTTGCTGCGGTGTACAGACAAGCGCACGCGGCCTGCATTTACACTGCGGAGTTTGTTCCGAACGCGCAAGCGGCGCTTCAAGAACAGTTGTCTTTTGCTGTTTGCCATCTTTTACGTCCTTACTTCTTCTTGCCTTCTTTGCGGAAGATATATTCGCCTTTGTACATAATACCTTTGCCTTTATATGGCTCAGGCTTACGCCATTCACGAATATTCGCCGCAACTTGGCCAACACGTTGTGAGTCGATACCCTCAACCGTGATCTCAGTCTGCTTAGGAGACTGCACAGTCACGTCTGATGGGATATCAAAGTTCACGTCATGTGACAGACCCAAGTTCAACTTCAACACGTTGCCCTGCAACTGAGCACGATAACCAACACCGTTGATTTCAAGCTCTTTTTTGAAGCCGTCGGTAACGCCTTTGACGCAGTTTGCCACCATTGTGCGGCTCATGCCCCACTGTTGGCGCGCGCGCTTGGACTTACCACGGGGTGTCACAGTCACAACATTATCTTCCAGTGTGATTGTCACATCGTCAGTCGCTGTAAAGCTGCGTGTTCCCTTTGGGCCTTTGATTTCGATGGTCTGACCGGACAAAGATGCGCTAACACCTGAGGGCAGCTCGACCGGTTTTTTACCAATACGAGACATTTCCAGTCCTCCTTAGAATACGGTGCAAAGCACTTCGCCACCAACATTGTTGGCACGAGCGTTTGCATCCGACATGACGCCTTTTGGTGTAGATACGATAGAAACGCCAAGGCCCTGACGGACAGTTGGAATTTCTTTCACACCTAGATACACACGACGGCCAGGCTTTGAAACGCGCTTTAGTTCGCGGATCACAGGCTCACCATCAAAGTACTTCAGGCTGATTACGATTTCTGGGTGACCATTGCCACCAGTTTGCTTGTCATAGCCGCGGATGTAACCTTCGTCCTGAAGAACATCCAAAACCCATGCGCGCAACTTTGATGCAGGTGTTGCAACAGTTGATTTGCCGCGCATTTGAGCGTTGCGGATACGTGTCAGCATATCGCCGATAGGATCGTTCATAACTTCTCTCCCTTACCAGCTTGACTTGACAACGCCAGGCAACTGGCCCGCAGATCCAAGTTCGCGTAGCGCGATACGAGAAATCTTTAGCTTACGGTAGTAAGCATGCGGACGACCTGTCAGCTGACAACGGTTGTGCATACGGTTCGCCGCAGAGTTGCGCGGCAATTTCGCCAACTTAAGACGCGCTTTAAAACGCTCTTCCATTGGGCGGCTCTCATCATTCGCGATCTCTTTAAGCTCGGCGCGTTTTGCGGCGTATTTTTCCACCAAACGTGCGCGCTTCTTTTCGCGTTCGATCATTGCTTTTTTAGCCATGTCTTATTCCTTCCCGCGGATCAGCTGTTGAAAGGCATGTTGAATAGCTTCAACAGCGCTTTTGCTTCCGCGTCGGTTTTCGCGGTTGTGGCGATTACGATATCCAAGCCCCATGCCTCGTCGATTTTATCGAAGTCGATTTCTGGGAAAACGATGTGCTCTTTGATGCCCATGGCATAGTTGCCGCGGCCATCAAAAGATTTACCAGATACACCGCGGAAGTCGCGGATACGTGGCATCGCAATCGTGATCAAACGATCAAGGAAGTCATACATGCGGTCACCACGCAGGGTAACCTTTGCACCCAGAGGCATATCTTCACGTACACGGAAACCCGCGATGGATTTTTTCGCTTTGGTGATAACAGCCAATTGACCTGCGATCTGTGTCAGATCCGCCTGTGCTGATTTCGCTTTCTTACTGTCTTTCACAGCTTCGCGGCCGCAACCGATGTTCAAAACGATTTTGTCCAAACGTGGGATCATCATATCGTTTTTGTAAGAAAACTCTTCTTTCATCGCCGGACGAATTGTTTCGGCGTATGCTTGCTTAAGACGTGGTGTGTAGTTTGCATTATCAAGCATCGATCACGTCTCCTGTTGTTTTTGCAACGCGCACTTTTTTGCCGTCTTCAACCTTGAAGCCAACGCGTGTCGCTTTGCCGTTTGCATCTAGAAGTGCCAAGTTTGACAAATCCATTGGCATCGCCTTTGGCAGACGACCACCCTGAGATGTTTGTGACTGACGTGTGTGGCGGATTGCCATGTTCACACCATCAACAACCGCTTTGTTTGCCTTGGGATCGACAGAAGCGATAGTACCCTTCTTGCCTTTGTCCTTGCCGGCCAAAACGATCACTTCATCACCTTTACGAAGTTTTGCAGCCATTACAGAACCTCCGGTGCCAATGAAATGATTTTCATGAAGTTTTTGCCGCGCAGTTCACGAACAACTGGGCCAAAAATACGTGTTCCGACTGGCTCGCCTGCGTTGTTCAAAATAACAGCTGCGTTTGAGTCAAAGCGGATTGCAGTACCGTCCTCACGACGGACTTCTTTGGCTGTGCGAACAACAACGGCCTTACGGACGTCGCCTTTCTTCACACGACCGCGCGGGATGGCTTCCTTAACCGAAACGACGATGATGTCGCCAACGGATGCGTATTTACGCTTGGAACCACCCAACACTTTGATGCACTGAACTCGGCGTGCGCCAGAGTTGTCAGCAACATCCAGATTTGTCTGCATCTGGATCATGTTGTGTCTCCCGACCTATGGGGCTTCCTGATCTCTCAGGGGCTAGTCCCCAGGGTTTCGTTAATGCCAAAAGGCCTAGCGGCTTACGCCTCTAGGACCTCCCAACGTTTCGTTTTCGATTTTGGTGCGCATTCGATAATACGAACTGTGTCACCAACCTTGAAAGCGTTCTTTTCATCGTGCGCCCGGTACTTCTTGGACTTACGAATTGTTTTTTGCAGAACAGGGTGCTTGAAGCGACGTTCCACTGATACAGTAACGGTTTGTGCGTTTGCATCAGAAGTGACAACACCTTGAAGAATTCGTTTAGGCATATCTCAGGCTCCTTATTCCGCCGCTGCTGCGGCTTTTTCGTTCAAAATTGTGTTCACACGGGCAACATCGCGCTTAACTGTACGCATACGTGCTGTGCTTTCCAATTGACCTGTCGCTTGTTGAAAGCGAAGGTTGAACGCTTCTTTTTTCAAGGATGCCAGCTCTTCACGAAGCTGATCAGGCGTTTTATCACGCAAATCTTGGGCTTTCATAGCCATTTTCCTTTTTCAGACACCAGAAGGCCCCTTATAACTGGGTGACCCATAACCCGGTGGAGTGAGTTGCTTTCGCAAAAATAAAACCAAGCCGATTCTTGCGAACCGGCCTTGGTGATGGGGGTCATTAACCTATGCGGCCCCATGGTGCAAGGGCGATTATACTAAAAAGAGTCACATCCACCTGCACAGTTCTGACTGGCAATAAGCGCATCCATTGGCTATCAGACGGACATGACACAGATCAAATCACTCTTCGCAACCCGTCTTTATCATTCCAACCTATCGAAATTTGGGGACCCCGTTGACCCCCAAGAGCTTGAGGCGTCTTGTTGGTCGATTGCCCAAGATGACGAGGCGGGCCAAGACTGGTGTGAGGCGAACGGCTATCCTGGGTATACAAGTTATGCCTCCCTAACGGATTTGGGATGGCGTTTTCCGATTTTTGAAGCCCTGCAAAAGATACTAGATCAGCATGTTGCAGAGTTTGCCAAGGATTTGGAATTCGATCTGGATGGGCGGGAGCTAAAACTTGAGGATTTGTGGATCAACATCCTGCCCGAAGGTGGCACGCATTCCGCGCATATTCACCCCCATTCTGTAATTTCAGGGACGACCTATGTTGCGATGCCCGAGGGGGCCAGTGCAATCAAATTCGAAGACCCCCGTCACGCCATGATGATGGCCGCCCCTGCCCGCATCAAAGAGGCCCGTGAAGA
>CAXACF010000029.1:0-9756 GCA_963967125.1 uncultured Rhodobacterales bacterium
CCTCAACATCCACCTCATTCAACTGTTCAATAAATCCAAGGATTGTGTTGAACTCCTGCGCCAAAGCAGGAAGCGCGTCTTCCTCAACCTTAATGCGCGCAAGTTTTGCAACTTTTGCTGCTGTCGCCGTATCAATCGACATATAGGCTCTCCATCGTTCGTTTGCCCTCGTTTAACGCTTGGCGCGTCTCGCTGCAAGCATATGGCGACGATAAACCTCAATCATCCACGCCAACATCACCGCGTTCAAAATATGCCACAGAAAATGGGTGCCGATCGGGTGCATGTGGCACAACGGTTCATCCGCCCAACGCGCGATCATTGAGGCCGCCAAAATACCCACACCCATGGTCAACCCACGCGCAACATTGGGCAATCTATGTCGCAACAGATAGGCGTAGATCAGGATCAGGATTGGCACAGGCACATATCCGCGGGTTGAGCCCAGAAATTCCCAATCGGAAATCAACCACCCGATCAAAGCAGCAAAGGGAAAAAAACCGATCACAGCCAACCACGATACCCCACGCGGGGCGCCAAAATAATCGCGCGTTGCCACATAGATATAGACCAATATAAACAACAGGATCGGTAAAACATCTGCAACACCTGCCCAGGGTTGCGCAAATGTGTGAAACAAAAATGATCCTATCCCGATCAAGGCCAAGATAATCGTCAACACACGCCCCATCACGGGCAAGTTAGGGCGCCGCCACGCCCAAATCGCCGCAATCAAAAACGCGGCATTCGTGATTGCATTTATGGGTTCTGACCAAAACGCCGCATCCACACGCTCACAATATCCATCGACCGCTTCGAACCACTCCATCTGATCCCCCTGACCCATCGCCAATCACGCGCAAAGTGCAACGCACTTGAGCATGTTTGGCATATCCTGCGTGCGTCAGCACACAATTTTCCAACCGGGTGGTCAATAGTGTGATAACCTGATCAAAATCGATAGGGAACTCATATGAAAATTACATTCTTAGGACACGCCTCATTTCGCATTGAAATTGCCGATCAAACGCTTCTGATTGATCCCTGGCTCACGGGAAATCCGGTTCTGCCAGAAGATCAACATCAAGCAGCTGTCGCAGGTGCCACGCATATCTTACTGACGCATGCACATTTTGATCACATGGCAGATGTGGTGCGTCTGTCGAAAGAGCTGAACGTTCCCTTGGTTGGCCAATATGATTTAATGGGCTGGCTTGAAGAAAGCGAAGGGCTGTCGGTCGTCGGCTTTAACAAGGGTGGAACCGTCACCCTTGGCGATGTTGCCGTCACAATGGTCAACGCCGTTCATTCCTCAACCACCCGCACAGAAAACGGGCTGCAAGCGATGGGCAGCGAGTGTGGTTTCATGATCGAGGCAGAGGGGCGCACAATATACCTATCTGGCGATACTGATGTCATGGCGGACATGGCAGTATTCAATGACTTGCATCAACCCGAAATCGGCATTCTGGCCTGCGGGGGACATTTCACCATGGATATGCGGCGTGCGGCCTATGCGGCCAACAAATTCTTTAACTTTACCACAATCATCCCCTGCCATTATCGCACCTTCCCCATTCTTGAGCAAAGCGCACAGGTTCTAATCGACGAAGTGCCCAGTGCACGGGTCCTCGAACCCGAGGTGATGGTACCCTTCACGCTTTAGGGACAGACAAAACCTCATCCATTGGTGCACGTTCGGTTCTGAATTGATTGGCGGGATGTTCGGCGTCTGCATAGCCAAATGAAATCGCGCATAAAACATCACGATCCTCTGGGATCGCCAAGGTATCACGAACGATTTCGCTCATCTCGGCGATTGAGGCCTGGGCAATCGTTGCGATGCCCTTTGCTTCTGCCGCCATCATAAAGGCGGTTACAAAGGCCCCGCAATCCAAGACACCATAAGCCCCCAACTCTTTCGGGGTGGTAATCACGACCGCTTGGGGCGCACCAAAAAAGCGGTAATTCTCTAACATCTGTGCGCGCGATCCCGCGCGGTCACCGCGGGCAACACCCACGGCTTGATAAAGTTGCAACCCACATGTGCGTCTACGCTCTGCGTGTTTTCCTGTCGCTTTTTCTGGAAAGGGCACGTCTGGCACACCCTCATCCGCAATCGCTGCCGCCATGACTTTTTCAGACAGCGTGTCTCTAACCTCATCCGTCACCAAATGCACCTGCCATGGTTGGAAATTACACCATGACGGCACCTTTTGCGCGGCTTGAATAATCGCGTGAATATCCGCGATGGGAACAACTTTGTCCTGAAATGCACGGCAAGAATATCGTCTATCAAGGACGTTATTTAATGCCTCAAAATCATTGCTCATTCTTACTTCCAATCATCTTTAAAATTTCAGCGCGATGCGCGTCGCGTTCGCAACTGCTCCCAATGCGCGGCAGCACACCATCAAATCGTGGCGCGGGGGCCGCACAGAGCATGCCATCCACCTCTTGCCAGATGCCTCGGTCCTGAATGTGTGGGTCATTTTGCGCCTGCCATGGGGAATAAACGGGGGCGACACAGGCATCTGATCCCTCAAACAATTCTATCCAATGCGATTGGGGTTTTGCCGCAAAGATCGCGGCAAGTGCGCGCGACTGATCGGGCCAAAGTTTTGGGTTATATTGCTCTGCGAATTCTTCCGTATCCTGCAAGCCTAGTAGGTCCAAAAATTGCGCATAAAATTTTGGCTCAAGACATTGAACGGACATATAGGCCCCATCCGCGCAGGCATAACAGCGTGACCAGTGCGGTCCGTCCAATAGGCTTTGACCCCGCGCCTGGCTCAGGCTGTTGTTGGATTGCAAAGACATCAACAGGTTCATCATATGCGCCGCACCATCCACAATTGCCGCGTCCACAACACATCCCTGTCCAGTATCCCGTGCACGCAAAATACCCGTAAGCATCCCAATAACCAGATAAAGCGCACCGCCACCAATATCGCCCACAACCGTTGGTGGCGTTTGGGGGCGATCTCCGGCACCTGATGCATACCAAAGCGCCCCTGTCAGGGCCGCATAGTTGAAATCATGTCCCGCCTGTTTCGCCCGCGGCCCCTTTTGGCCCCACCCTGTCATACGTCCGTAAACCAGACGCGCGTTGATGTTGCGCAGATCATCTGGTCCCAACCCCAAACGCTCCATCACACCGGGACGCAGCCCCTCAATCACCCCATCGACCTGTGCACAAAGCTGACGTGCAATTGCGCGATCCGCCTCGTGTTTCAAATCCAGAACGATTGACTTTTTCCCACGATCCAATGGGCTGTGCCCCGTGCGCGCGGGCGATTGCACGCCATCGGCGCGGTGAATAACAATCACTTCTGCCCCTAATTCGGCCAACATGGCCCCCGCAAATGGGGCGGGTCCCAGTGCCTCAAATTCCACAATGCGAACGCCTGATAGCATCCCTGCCTCCTGTTATTGTGACGACACTAACGGCATTTGATATCGACGCAAGTGCGCCCATCGCGGTTTTTGGTGACCCAAGGGCCAAGACATGCTAACATCCTCAAAAATAACGAGTTGAGCAGTATTCATGACCAAACTTTCGCGCGCGCAAACGCCCGAAGAAAAAGTTGCCAAGGGCGAATTTATTTTGCAGGTGGCCGAACGTATCATTCGGGACGAAGGATTAGAGGCCTTGTCCATGAACAGACTGGTGCAGGAAACGGGTTTTGCCAAAGGAACGTTGTATCTGTATTTCACGACGCGCCACGAAATTTTGGCCTCGCTTTTCGTGCAAATGTTGACGGCATGGCATCATCGGTTGGGCGAAAGCCTGACTACTGCACGCAACTACGACGAATTTTGCGCCCGCTACATGCGTGAATTAACCTATGATCCCCTATTTTTGCCCATGCTGGTGTTGGAACGGCGCGATCTGGAAACGGGTCTGCCCGATGATACCTATGCGCAGGTCAGCCTTGCACTGCAACAGGTGTTGGGGGAACAGGCCGAAGTGTTCAAAGAAACATTGGATCTGACGGATCAGCTGGCCTCAAATTTAGTTTGGGCCTTTTACACGGCGGCTCTGGGGGCTGCGCAATTTCCACAATCCCCAAACATGCGCGCCTCGGTTTCCTTTGAGGTGCGCGAATTCCAAGAGGCGTTACGCTTTGACACATTATTTCGCAATCTGGTGGATCAATTTGCACCCTAATCCGTCCTTGCGCAGACCCCTCTTGCATTGATCGCGTTTCGATCGCACAGTTTACCAAAGCGAACCTAGGAAGCAGGAGGATGGTATGGCAACTGTCGATTTAAACGCCGATATGGGCGAAAGCTATGGTCCATGGAAAATGGGCAATGATGACATCTTGCTGGACATCGTAACCTCTGCCAATATTGCCTGTGGATTTCATGCAGGCGATCCAAATATTATGATAGACACGATGAAGATGGCTGCGGAAAAAGATGTAGGCATTGGCGCCCACCCTGGGTTTCACGACATCGAGGGATTTGGCCGCAATCGTTTGTCCATTCCAATCGGCACGTTACAAAACCAGGTACGCTATCAGGTGGGTGCGGCATTGGGTATGGCGCGCGCAGCGGGAACAACAGTACGGCACATCAAATTGCATGGCGCCATGTCTAACATGGCGTCCGAGGATGCAGACATGGCCTATGCCCTCTATGATGCAGCGCTGTCGGTCGCGCCTGATGCGACAATTATGGTGTTGGCAGCCACAGCACACCAAACGGCTGCGGAAAAATTGGGATGCAAATGGGTTGGCGAAATTTTTGCCGATCGCGCATATAATGATGATGCGACGCTGGTTGATCGTCGCCTGCCTGGTGCCGTAATCCATGATGCAGCAATTGCAGGGCCGCGCATCGCCGATATGGTCGAGGCGGGTGCGATTATCACCCAATCTGGGAAACATATCCCGACGAAAATCGATACCATCTGCTTGCATGGGGATACGCCCGAGGCGATTGAAATTGCAAAATCAACGCGTCAGGCCCTGCGCGATCGCGGGATTCGGTTGGAAAAATTCGCCGTTTAAAACTGGGGGTACAATATTTGGTGTTTTTCTAACCGGAAATTATAACGTCCGTGCAGATTGTTTTCTTGACACGGGGATATGTCCCAAGGTTGGATGTCGGAACCAAGTGGTCGCGTCGAATGTGTGCGCTATCATTTACACAAGCTTATCAAAAACCGTAAATTTGGACTTGCAACCCCAAAATCGGTCAAATAAGTTTACCAATAAGCTAACATTGGGAGATGTTGGCATAATATGCAAAACAGTGAGGAGTTGAATTGCATGGAACGTCGTAAGTTTTTGACAGGTGCAGCACTGGGTGCTGGCGCCGCATTGGCCGCACCAGCGGTAGCACAGGGCACACGCACGATGACAATCGTGTCTACATGGCCACGTGACTTCCCAGGCCTAGGTATTTCTGCGCAGCGCTTTGCAAGCCGCGTAACAGAGATCTCTAACGGTGCGATCCAAACAGAATATTTCGCTGCAGGCGAGCGTGTAGGTGCGTTTGACTCATTCGACGAAGTATCATCAGGTAACGCGCACGCATACATCGGCGCGGACTACTACTGGACAGGTAAGCACGCAGGTTTCGCGTACTTCACATCTGTTCCATTCGGCATGACCACACAAGAATGGACAGCATGGATCAAGTTCGGTGGCGGTCAAGAGCTATGGGACGAACTATCAGGCGAATTTGGTCTGAAGAAGCTTCCAGTTGGTTCAACAGGTACGCAAGCCGGCGGTTGGTTCAACAAAGAAATCGAAAGCCCAGATGACTTTAAAGGTCTAAAAATGCGTATGCCAGGCCTAGGTGGTCAGGTTATCACAAAAATGGGTGCATCATCTGTTTCACTTCCAGGTGGTCAGATTTATGAAAACCTTGTTTCTGGCGCGATCGAAGCGACAGAGTGGGTTGGTCCATACAATGACTACTTCATGAAGTTCTATGAAGCGGCGAAATACTACTACACAGGTGGTATGCACGAGCCAGGTGGTGGTTTGGCCCTAGGTCTAAACGCATCATGGTGGGGCAGCTTAACTGACTATGAACGCGCGGTTATTTCTGCAGCGGCATACGAAGAGCACGCAGCGGCACACGATGAAGCGATGGCGAAAAACGGTCAGTACCTACAAAAATTGATCGACGAGCAAGGCATCCAAGTACGTTCATTTAACGAAGACGTATGGGACGGTTTCGCAGAAGGCGCAGAAGAAGTGTTTGAAGAAACACGTGATCACTCTGCAATGGCAGCGAAGATCGACGACGAATTCCAAGCGAAGCTACGTGAAATCGGCGGCTCAATCGCGGCATTCGAAGGCCAGTTCGTTACACAGCGTAACCGTATCTTGGGTCTTGGCTAAGACCTTAGGTCAACACGATATAGGGGTCCCCTTGGGGGCCCCTTTTTCATAACCCGCATAGGGTTATCACCTTTTGTTTTAAACAAGGAAAACTTGAAATGGCGCAGTCTACGCATACGCCAGAAGTCCCAAAATATGGTCAACCCGCGCCCATCGCGCGCCTGTTTGGTTGGTTCATGATTGCGGCACTGGGTGCATTTTTGATCAACAACGTTTTGATTGTAGCTTATGAAATGCCAACGGCCACGGCGTTTTTATCTGATGGTTTCAGCCTGAATGGCATGGTCACGCCAGCGGTTTATTTGATCGCGTTTATCATCGCGGCCTATTATGTTTTGACGAACCCAGATAATGCCTTGCGCTATGATGCGGCCAAACTTCATCGGTTTAACACCTTTGTCGTGCGTGCAATGTTCTGGTCGGTTTTCTTTGTTGGATTGGCAGATGCCATTGTGGCGTTCATGCGCGTTGAAAATATCTTTGTTGCGTGGCTTGGCGAAGAACAAGCCCGCGCATTTGGACGCAGTGCATTTGTTGCCCCCTACGTGCACATGCCAATGATCGCCCTTGGGATTGTTTTTGCGATGTTTACGCGCACGCTTGGGTTCACATGGCTTGCCCTGTTGATTGTTGCGGCCGAACTGTTGATCGTTCTATCGCGCTTTATCTTTTCATACGAACAGGCCTTTATGGGCGATTTGGTGCGCTATTGGTATGCGGCCCTGTTCCTATTTGCCTCGGCCTACACACTATATGAAGAGGGTCACGTGCGCGTTGACCTGATTTATGCAGGCCTGAACCAACGTAAAAAAGGATCCGTAAACGCAATCGGAACCGTTTTGTGCGGCCTCACAACAGCATGGGTGATCCTAATTGTTGGCATGGCGGGAAAAACGTCCATGATCAACGCCCCCATCCGCACGTTTGAGGTCAGCCAAGCAGGGTTTGCAGGCATGTACATCAAATATCAAATGGCCGTGTTTATCGGTTTATTCGCAATCACCATGCTGATCCAATTCGTCAGCTATTATTTCGATGCAGTCGCCGATCGTCGTGATGAACCCGGCCGCCGCGAAATTTCACCTGTTTCTCACTGAGGTCTATGATGGAATTATTCTTTCTACTCGTCCTAATTCTGATCATGGCAACGGCGCTTGGCTCGGGCTACCCCGTGGCTTTTGCGCTTCCAGGTGCTGCGATCCTAACGATCACACTTGCTGCGATTGCTGGCTTCTTCGCTGCCGGTGACTCATCTGCTTATTTCCACTCAGGTGGCCCATATGAATGGCTCTCAGCTGGGGTATTGAACCTCAGGGGGGTCTATTGGGAGGTCGAACGCGACACCCTAATCGCCATTCCATTGTTCATCTTCATGGGCATTATGCTTCAGCGTTCAAAAATCGCAGAGGACTTGTTGGTGACCATGGCGCAATTGTTCGGCCCCGTTCCAGGTGGTTTGGGCATTTCCGTTGTTTTCGTGGGCGCCTTGTTGGCCGCTACAACGGGGATTGTTGGTGCAACTGTGGTTGCAATGGGTATGATTTCACTGCCTGCGATGCTGCGCAACAAATATTCCCCATCCCTTGCGACAGGGACAATTGCGGCCTCAGGCACATTGGGGCAAATCATTCCGCCCTCAATCGTTTTGATCATTCTAGCGGACCAGTTGGCCTCTGCCACGGACCAAGCCTCAACCGCACGTAAAGCGTTGTACAAGGAGTCCACAGGCGAACTTCAGATGCCATCTGTCTTTGATGTTGGATCAACATCTGCGGGTGAAATGTTCCTTGGTGCCTTTGTACCTGGCCTGTTGCTGGTCGGGATTTACATGATCTACATTCTCGGGTTTGCGCTTTTAAAACCCTCTGCTGCCCCTGCGGTTCCGTATGAGGGGACTTATGATCGCAAATTTTTTGGCAAAGTTTTGTTGACACTTGTGCCCCCCCTTGCGCTGATCTTCTTGGTTTTGGGATCAATCATTTCAGGCATCGCAACAGTGAACCAAGCGGGCGCCATTGGTGCCGCGGGTGCGTTGATTATGGCGGGCTATCGACTTGAGGGGAACCACAAGTTCGTCTTTGGCCCAGCGCTTTCGGCAATTGCAGGTGTGGTTGTCGTCGCCTTTGCTCTGTCCAACTATGAAATGAACGTAAAAGCTGCCACAACGGCCGAAGATTTCCAAGGTATCTGGATCGGCGCATTAGGCACCGCCCTGATCGTGCTTGGTGTTGTTTGGTCTGGATATCGCGCGCTGAAAATCGAGGATACGCTAAACGGCGTGATGATGGAAACCGCCAAAACAACGGCATTGGTTTTCGTGATCCTTTTGGGTGCGGCCATGCTAACGGCAGCCTTCCGTGCGTTTGGTGGTGAAGAATTGGTACGTGAATTCCTCGTGTCGCTACCTGGTGGGTTCTGGATGCAGTTCGTCATCGTTATGTTGGTGATCTTTATCCTTGGCTTCTTCCTCGACTTCATTGAAATCGCGGTTGTGGTTGTGCCAATTGTGGCCCCAATTTTGTTGGCAGATCCATCTGCAAATATCACCGCCGTGTGGTTGGGTGTTATGATTGGTTTGAACATCCAAACATCCTTCCTGACACCCCCGTTTGGATTTGCGTTATTCTATCTGCGCGGTGTGGCCCCGGCGGTTGTGAAAACAATTCAAATGTATCGCGGCGTTGTAGCCTTTATCACATTGCAATTGATCGCCTTGGTCATCGTGGGCCTATATCCGCCTTTGGTGAACTATCTGCCCAACCGCTCTAGCCTATTGTCAGAGGCGGCTCCGCCCCCGCGTAACCCGCGTTTGCAGTTCTGCTTGGATCAATTCGTTACGGATGCGATTGCAGCGGATCAGGGTGCAACCATGGCCGCGATCAATGCAGCCAAAACCATCAATGTCGACGGCATGCCAAAATTCATCGGCAAATCAATCGAGGGTTCAACCGAATCCGCAGAAAAGGCGCTTGCCGCATTGGCGGGCATTCAAACCGCAGCAGACGCGGTTAAGGATGCCGAAGCGGGTTATCGCCCACAGCTGACATTGGTGCGCGGTCTGGAAAAACAAATCCGCAACATCGCAGAACATCGTGACAAACTGGCAAAACAAGCCAGCCGAATGAACGCGGACAATCCAGAACGTGCCGAAATCGAAGCAGAAGTCGCACATATGTCGGACGAAATCGCAGCCTTGGAATCACAAATTCCAGACAGCTGGGAATCCGCACATGACACGTTCAAAAAGCTGACCGATGCAGAATCCAAAGCGCGCAATTCCTATCGCCGCTCTGGTGATACAGCATGGGACGATGCCGCCATCGTGTTGGCCGCATTGGATGCAACCCCTGCGTTCATCGCATTGGGACGGGGGTTGAACGCCTTCGTCACTGTT
>CAXACF010000030.1:0-9703 GCA_963967125.1 uncultured Rhodobacterales bacterium
GCGCCTGCCTGGGTAGGCGCAAAAGCGTGGCGATGTAAAATGCGAATGCTTGGGACAACAGGCCAACGTTTCAAAACGTTGATGGGGTTCAAGCGCCTGCCGAGGGGCAAGCAGGCGCTCCCCGGCGGCGCCGCCGGGTGAAACAGGATTGTGAATTCACGACACCCTGGCAATGCCCACCTTACCGCTTCGCCACAAAATCAATCAGGGCCGAGGGGCCAGAGTGGCCGCGGCCTTCGTCTAGGGTGGCGGTATAGGCGCGGTTGACCGTGACCTGCATGTGCGAAAAGGCATTGGCCAGCATGTCGGGTGTATACATATGATCGGGATTGCCTGGGCCGCCCGTGCCCAAGGCGACCTGTTCGGGGGTATATCCGTGGATCAGCAATGTGCCCCCTGCCCGCGTTGCGCGTGCCAGTGCGGTGAAAATTTCACCCATCCGTTCGGGCGGGACAAACTGGATAAAGATTGCGACAACGTTGTCATACGCCTGATCGCTCCACCCCGCATCGTAAATATCGGATAGGACAAAATCCACATCAACGCCTGCCTCTTTCGCCAAGGCCTTGGCCTTCACTTGGGCGACCTGCGAGTAATCTGTGGCGCGCACGTCGTATCCACGCGAAGCGAGATAGACGGAATTGCGCCCCTCGCCATCCGCAACGACCAGTGTTTTGCCCCCCGCCACCAGATGGGGTTCAAGGGCAATCAGCCCCGCCGCAGGTTTCGTTCCAAAGAGGTAGTCCGCACCCGCGTAGCGTTTGTCCCAGAAATTTTCCATGTCTCAGCCCCGTAGTTTACGAAACTGATCTATGGATAGATGCCAAAATTACAATGCGACGATTAGGTCACAGGATCGCGAGGCGCCTTGCCCGACATGATCGCGTTTAGGTTTTCCATCGCCCGCATTCCCATTTCAACGCGGGTTTCATCCGTTGCACTGCCCAGATGCGGCAGCATGACCATGTTTGGCGCATTAAGAGTATCGGGCATGATGTTGGGTTCGCCGTCAAACACGTCCAATCCCGCACCCCCAATCGTGCCATCATGCAGCGCTTGGGCCAAGGCGACCTCATCCACAACCTCACCACGGGCGGTGTTGATCAGGATCAAGCCGGGTTTTGACTCGGCCATGATGTCTGCGTTGATCAGATGACGGTTCGCGTCCCCCCCTGGGCAATGCAGCGAGACAACATCACAGGTTTGGAACAGTGTTTCCAAATCAGGCACCTGTGTTGCGTTGAATTGATCCAATTTGTCTTGGGCCACTTGTGATCGGTTTTGAACAAAGATTTCGCAATTAAACCCAAAATGCGCACGGCGTGCGAATTCCTGACCAATGCGGCCAAATCCCACAATCCCAACCTTTTTATTGCTGGCCTTTTTCCCGACCAAATGGGTTGGGCGCCAACCGCTCCATGCGCCTGCGCGGACCTCTCGTTCGCCTTCCCCTGCGCGGCGCGCCACCATCAGCATCAGCGTCATGGCGATATCTGCGGTACATTCGCTTAGGACATCGGGTGTGTTTGTTACCGTGATGCCCGCGGCCTGCGCCGCAGGAATATCAATGTGCGAAAACCCAACGCCATAGTTGCAAATCGCCTTTGTGCGAATGGTATCGGTGTCAAACACGGCTGCGCCCATATTGTCCGTCACGGTGGGCAATATGGCGTCATATTCACCCAAGGCCGCGCGCAGTTCATCAACCGTCATTGCGACATCGCTGTCATTGCATTGCACGTCATAGTGTTTCATCAACTCCGCCTCGACGCTAGCGGGCCATTTGCGGGTGATAAGGATTTTTGCTTTGCTCATTCTGCTGCCAAACTTGCCTGAAGGGACCCTATGATCTGATGAACTTCTGCGGGATCATATGATCCGCCTAAATCCACCAGTGCCGCGCCAAAACGGGTGACAATATCTTCGATGTCCGCGTTACTAAGTAGGTTTAGGATACCAACGCGCACTTGGGTTGGCTGTGACAAAGTCGGCCAAATACCGAAATTTTGCGACCGACAATAGGTAACAAATTCCATTTCGCGCCCAGCCATGTTCGGCGGCAGGTTCAACACGACCAAAGAGGTCATGTTTGACGTCACCTCGCATCCCATGGCCGTGAAGGCGCGACGCAAGATATCCTCGCAGGCCGCATATCGCGCGGCGCGGTTTGCCAATCCTTCGGCCAGCGTCAAACGCAGCGCTTCATGAAACGCGGCAACGGCATAGGCGGAATGTGTTCTGTGATAGGCGCCTTTTTCAACGTCTTGACCATCCATGATGCCCCAATGACGTGCCTCCATCAGCGGGTGATGCACAAAACACCGCGCGCCTGATTGGTTTAAGACATCAATATAGTCCTGACGAAAACTGACGGGCGCATAGGTCAGTGGCAAGCACGAGATCCCTTTTTGTGGGCAGGATGCCCATGCGGCAACGCCCGGGTAATCATCAATGCGAAAATCAGCAACGCCAAGTGAGCTGACCGCATCCACCATCCCCAAAACACCGTGCCGCAAACAGGCATCTGAAAACCCCTGAACGTCATTGATCCGCCCTGATCCCGTTTCATAATGCGCCATCAGCGCCCATTTGGGTTTATGGGTGGCAAGCGCCTGTTCAATCGTATCGCCGTCCACGGATGTTCCATGTGCAATGGTAATCACAGTCACGGAGGCCGCATCTGGGTCCGTCGGGTTTGCGGCCAATTCCTCGGCCGTGGCGGCCTTCATCCGCAGCGACAGGGCATCAATCCCTGAAAACGTGCCGTTTACAAACACCACAACGCTGTCGCCCGGTTGAACGGCCGCGATCATGCAATCCAAACCACTCCACCCCGTGCCAGCCACGCCAAATGTATAGGTGTTTTCCGTTCCCCAAACCGCACGCAGCATATGTTTGCATTCGATCATTCCGTTCAACACATCAGGATGCATGTGATCGGCCAAACCCGCACTGGCGAATTGTTGTAAAACACGGGGGTCTGTGTTCCCTGGCCCTGGCCCTGCGGCAATCGTGTTTGCGATTTTCAACTGCTCGTACATTTCTGTCTCCTACGCCTGTGCAGATTTACGAATAAAGGCCCGCGGTGCGCGCACGCAGCCGGATCAGACCCAAAACGGTATCAATGGTTGGGGTCGGCACCCCCGTGACGCGGCCCAATTCCTGAACCGAGGCAACAAGGGCATCAATTTCCATCGGACGCCCCTGATCCAAATCCTGCAGCATCGATGTCCGGTGCGCCCCGACAGCGGCACCGCCTGCGATGCGACGATCTACGTCAATTGGGAATTTCACGCCCAATCGCTCTGCGATTTCCTGCGCCTCAACCATCATGTTGCGCGCAACTGCGCGGGTACCTTCATCAGTGCATAGAACATCCAAGGTTGCATGCGTAAGCGCAGAGATTGGATTAAACGACAGGTTCCCCCACAGTTTCACCCAAATTTCATCACGTAACTTTGGCCGCACTGGGGCCTTTAGCCCCGCGTTGGCAAGGATTTTTGACAGCGCCTGCGCGCGGTCCGATTTTGACCCATCTGGTTCGCCCAAAGAAAAGCGATTGCCCTCAATATGTTTGATAACGCCGGGTTCAATGACCTCTGCTGCGGGGTAAACCACACATCCCAAAACGCGATCAGGTCCAAATCCATCCCATTGCACGTTGCCTGGATCCACGCTGTCTAAGCGCGTGCCTTCATGCGCGCCCTCTAATTTATGGAAATACCACCACGGAACGCCGTTCACACCTGACACAATCGTGGTGTCTTGCCCGATTAAGGGGGCCATTTTGGATACGACGGGGGGCACAGAATGCGCCTTAAGCGTGACGATCACATAATCCTGAACACCCAATGCCGCGGGATCGTCCGAGGCCGTGACGGGAACCGTTGTTGTTTCGCCCTCTTCAATCAGGGTCAGGCCCTTGTCCTGCATCGCGGCCAAATGTGGACCCCGGGCAACCAGACTGACATCTGCGCCCGCCTTAGCCAATTTTACGCCCATATAGCCGCCAATGGCGCCTGCACCAAAAATACAAACTTTCATCTTTTACTCCGCAGCAACAAGGCCAAGTTTTTCGGCCATGCCAATCCGTTGCATTTTGCCTGTGGCCCCTTTGGGGATTTCATCCATGATGATGACGCGACGCGGCACTTTGAAATCGGCCATACGTTCGGCGGCAAATTCGCGGATTGATTTTTCGCTTGCTTCGTGTCCGTCGCGCAAAACGGCGGCGGCGGCGACCTCTTCCCCTAATTTGGGATGAGGCAATGCAAATGTAACAACTTGTTGGATGCTGGGGTGATCCATCAGAACACCATCGACTTCTAACGGTGAAATCTTTTCCCCGCCGCGGTTGATGATTTCCTTTAGGCGGCCTGTCAGTTCAAGGAAACCATCGGCGTCAAATGCGCCCTGATCGCCCGTGCGGAACCACCGTTTGCCTTCAAAATCGAAAAAGTTCTTTTCGTTGGCCTCTGGGTTGCTTTCATATCCGGGCGTGACGTTTGGACCTGAAATCACAACCTCGCCCGTGCCGCCCACAATTCGGTTTTCAATTTCGTGTGCAATCGCCACTTCGGGTCCTGCGGCCACGCCAACGGATCCCGGTTTTTGACGATCAAGTGGATTACAACACATTTGGTGCGCCGCCTCGGTCATGCCATAGGCCTCGATCACAGGGGCGTTGAATGTTTTGTTCAACTGTTCCATCACCTGCGCGGGCAATGAGGCCGAGGAAGAGCGTAAAAAACGCAGCGGCACATCCGCGATTACATCGGCATTGCGCCCCGCACGGGACAAAATCGCCTGATGCATCGTTGGAACGGCCGTGTACCATGTTGGACGCGCCTCTGACATCATCGCAAAGAAATTCATAGCGTTAAAACCATGCGTGCAATAAATGGACCCGCCCGATGCAAATGTCGCTGATACAGCGGCGACCAAGCCATGAATGTGGAACAAGGGCATCACGTTCAAACAGCGATCCGTTTCAGTCAGCGCCAGTGATGCCGCGATATTTTGTGCCGATGCCGCAACATTGCGCTGCAACAGGGGCACAATTTTCGGACGCGATGTTGTGCCCGATGTATGCAGGATCAGGGCCACGTCATCTTCAGTTGGGGTGACATCCTGCGCGGCGTTTGCATCGGGGCCTGCCAATGTAAATTCGCCCGCGCGCGATGTTGGGATCAAGTTCAAAACAATCAATCCCAATTTTTCCGCCGCCTGACGTGCAGGGCCATCATAGTCATTTTTCAGAACAATCGCCTTGGCACCCAAATCCTCAAGGTAAAAGGCAAATTCATCCTCGCGGTAGCTTGGATTTAATGGCGCGGTTGTTGCTGCCTGCGCAATGGTGACAAAGGCCGATGCCATGTCCGATCCATTGGCCAGAACGATTGCCACGCGGTCCTGCGCACCAATTCCGAACTGACGCAGGCTTTGGCGTACCGATATCGCCATGCTGCGCAATCCCGCATATGTTAACCATTCCCGCCCGGGTTCACCGATTGCAATGGCATGATCTGGATGTTGGTCGATCAAATCGTGTAGTGTTGTTTTCATTTTACTGATCCATTCAATCTAGTTAACTTTTGGACGTTTACTGGGAACATGCAGGCGCTCTTTCGCGCCTGTGATAAAGGCCACCACGAAGGGCATGACAAAGAATAGAATTGCCAAACCGATAAAGGTTGCTGATAGCGGGCGTTCCACAAAGGCAAAGATGTTACCCTGTTCCGCGATAAGGGTTTGACGGAAGCTTTTTTCCATCAATGGCCCAAGAACAAGCGCCAGAACCAAGGGGGCCAATGGATAATCCGCCTTGCGCAGCAGATACCCACCCACGCCAAAGGCAAAGATCAACCACACATCGTGCATCTTTTGCGATGGTGCAAACCCACCCACGATGCACAGCACCACCACCAGCGCACAAAGAACCGTAAAAGGCATGCGAAGCGCCCAAACAAAGACAGGGATTAAGGCGATATTGACGGCAACCGCGGCAAAGTTCGCCGTATAAAGTGATGAAATGAGCCCCCAGACAAAATCAGGCTGTTCAATGAACAACATGGGACCTGGCACCAATCCCCACATCACCATGCCGCCCAACAACAGCGCCGTTGTGGGCGACCCTGGGATGCCAAGTGTCAACATCGGCAACAATGACCCAGTTGAGGCCGCGTTGTTTGCCGTTTCGGGGGCCGCAACACCTTCGATGTTGCCCTTGCCGAATGTGTCAGATGTTTTTGATGTCTGCTTCGCAATCCCATAGGACATCAGCGCCGCAGGGGTTGCCCCCGCCGCAGGCAGCATGCCCACAAAAAACCCAAGGAATGATCCAAGCGACATGGTTTTCCACAATGTGTTCATGCGCTTTAATCCTGCGCCCAATTCCGCAAATGTGATGCGGGCATTTGTGACTTTGGGCGCGGTTTTGGATGTTTCAATGGTATAAAGAATTTCACCCAAACCATAGGTACCAATCGCCAACACAAGGAAGGAAATCCCCGAATAAAATCCAGGCATATCACCAAAGATCAAACGCGGTTGTCCCGAAATCAAATCAAGCCCTACGGTAGATAGCGCAAGGCCCAAACAGATCATGATGATCGTTTTAAGCGCATCGTCGCCCCCAAGTCCGACAAATGTGGTGAAGGCCAACAAAACCAATGCGAATTCTTCGGCTGGTCCAAAGCTAAGCGCGATATCCGCCAGAGGGGCCGCAAAAAGCGTGAACAAAATAACCGAAATTGTTCCCCCCACGAATGAGGCGACCGCCGCGGCAATCAGGGCCAGACCGGCCTGCCCCTTTTGCGCCATGGGCCGCCCATCAAAGGTTGTCGCCACAGCCGTCGAGGCACCGGGTATCCCAAGTAAGATCGAAGATACCGCGCCCCCGTACATCGCACCATAATAAATGGCAGCCAGAAGAATGATCGCAGAGGATGGCGGAACGATAAATGTAAGCGGCAAAACAATCGCCACACCATTCACCGACCCCAAGCCGGGCATCGCGCCGATGAAGAGGCCCGCGGTCACACCAATGATTACGATGAACAGGTTAAAGGGCGAAAGCGAGGTTGCAAAACCATCCGCGAGGAGTGAGAGAATTTCCATGATCTAACCCTTAAAAAAACATCGCATATAGCGGGAAAAAGAAGGGTTCTGTAATTCCTTTGGGCAGCAGAATTTTCAGCGTCGCCTCAAAGAAAAAGAACACAACAATTGGCGTTAGCACCGTGATGGACAAGGTAAGGGTCCAACTGTGCTTGCCATAAATTTTCAGGTACCAGAATAAAAACAAGGGAATTGCAACATAGGCGCCCGCTGTTGGGATCAGCGCAATGGTGATCGCGATTGCGACAATCACTTGGATCAGCGGTCCCATCATTTCACGATCAAATGTGAATTGATCCGCTTCATAGGATCGCGCAGGTCGGAAAATCACAAATACTGCACAGATTAGAATGATCAGTGAACACCAAAATGGAAAGGCACCACCGCCTGGTCCGCCCGTTTCCCCGTTCCAACCTATCGGCAGAAGGATTGCGTGGCTCATCATATAGGCCGACAGCAGAACCAATGCGCCAGCAATTACTTTGTCCAATAACATATCAGGTCCCGTAGAAAAATTTGGCCCCCGAATGTGGGGGCCAAAGCGTATTGATTTTTGGATTATTCAATAGATGCCAAGATTTCGGCGTGTTTTGAGCGTTCGTTCAAGAAGTAGTTTTGAAGCGCATCACCCGTTAGCATATCCGCAACCAAGGCTTTGCCAGATGCGTATTCTTGCCACTCGGATGTTGCACCCAACTGCTCTAGCATCTCGGTGTAGTATGCAACTGCGTCTGCTGGCATATCCTTTGGTGCGACGAATGAACGTTGCATCCAATAAACGATGTCATGGCCCAATTCACGTGCGGTTGGCACGTCAGGGAAAACAGCAAGGCGTTCAGGTGTAAAGGCAACGATTGGGCGAACCTTGCCCGCCTGCCAGAAACCCATTTGTTCGGCTGGGTTGTTCACAGTCGCGTTGATGTGGTTACCCACCAAGTTTTTCGCAACTGTTCCGCCCCCTTTAAAGGGAACATATGTGTGCTGAATGCCAAATTCTTTTTCCAACATCGCGGTCACAAGGCTGTCTTCTTGGCCTGTACCTGTGCCACCCATTTTCCAGCTGCCACCAGCTGCTTTCACAGCCGCAACGTAGTCGTCCAATGTTTGGATGTCGCTGTCTGCGTTGACCCACAACACGAATGTGTCCATGGCCATGCGCGCCAATGGTGTGAATTCTTCGATGTCCACGCCGATGTCTGTGCGCAGCGGTGTTGTGTAGTATGAATTCAGTGTTGCCATGATCACATGGGCATCACCCTCTTTGTCCTTCAAATAACGCAAGGCTTCTGCGCCTGATCCGCCACCCTTGTTCACAGGAAGAACCGGCATGTTTGAAAGATTTTCTTTTTGAATGATAGATTGGAACAAACGCGCAATACGATCCGCGCCGCCACCCTGACCTGCCATAATGACCAGCTCAACTGGCTTTTGTGGCTTCCAATCACCTGCAACGGCCTGTGCAGCACCTGCCAGCAAGGCTGCTGTTGAAATCGCGGCTACCGCAATCTTTTTGGTTAATTTGTTGTACATCATTGGTCCTCCGTACCCAAGTTCTTTGAATTACAACCGCGAGAAGCCTCGCATTGTGCGTCGTTGTGTTTGAAAAGAATAATTTGATAGCGTTTTTTGCAACAAAATTAGTGTTGTGTTGTTTTTTATGTTTATTACAAAATAAACATCTGTTAATTTGTTAATATGGATAAAGTATTTATTGGCCCCAAATTGCGCCAACTGCGCAAACATCACAAACACACCCAAGCGGAATTGGGAAAACTGATCGGGGTCACGGCGGCCTATGTGAATTTGCTGGAAAATAACCAACGCACATTGACAGTTAAGGTCCTGATGTCGCTGACAGATGTCTATGGAATCAGCGCCCAAGAACTGGCACAAACGCATGAGGCCGAGGATTTAAATGCACTTCGAATGATAGTACGCGACCCGATTTTCAGTTCAGATGAACCCGATTTACAGCAGTTGCGCGGCGCGGTTGCCCATGCCCCACAATTTGTTGATCGCTTCAAAGAACTCTATAATGATTATCAGCGCTTGGCCGAATTTGTACAAAACAGCCTGTCCAACAATGAAACTGTTGCAGCGCAATCCAACGACGAAACCCAAATTTACGATTTCTTTAAGGCCAATCGAAACTATTTCCCGAAATTAGAGGCCATCGCGGACCGCCTACGCCAAAAAATCGGCCACCCTCAGGATGAGCTTTATCATCGGTTAAAGGACTATCTGCGTTCTATGCATGGCATTCGCTGTCAGGTGGAAAAATTATCTCTGATGGAAAATATGTTGATGAGCTTTGATGACTCAAACAACATTATCCGCCTGTCCGAAGGGTTAGATGCCCCAAACCGCATATTCCAGCTGGCCTATATCATTGCGCGTGTTGAATCCTATGATGTGTTGCAGGGATTTCAGGTAAAAAATCTGACGGCCCGTAACCGTTTATTTAACGAATTGCTTAACTATGTCGCTGCTGCAATTGTGATGCCCTATGACGCATTTTACGATGTGGCCACAAAAACCCGCTATGATATCGACAGGATCGCCGCCGCCTTTGGTGTTACGTTCG
>CAXACF010000031.1:0-9691 GCA_963967125.1 uncultured Rhodobacterales bacterium
CAGCATTGGACATCGCCATGCAAGATGATTTGGCGAAGATTGATGCCATTGCCCAAAACCCAGAGCCCGCGACATTCGCCAATACAATTAAAGCATTGGAAACAACCAGCGAATTGATGCACAAAGTGCTGTCGCCGTTTTACGCAATGGCAGGTGCCCATACCAATCCAGAGCTTGATGCATTGATGCGAGAGTTTTCGCCAAAATTGGCTGCGCATGGGGCAAAGATCAGCGGCAATAAGACCCTGTTCAAGCGTATTGAAACTCTGTGGAACTCTAAAGATACCTTGGGTTTGAGCGAAGAGCAGATGATGCTTTTAAAGGATCAATACCTTGGATTTGTGCGTTCTGGCGCGGCGCTGATGGGGGAGGCCGAAGCGCGTCTGACGGAAATCAAATCGCGGTTATCAATCTTATGCACAACATTTACGCAGAACGTGTTGGCCGATGAACGGGATTGGTTCATGGAGTTGTCGGAAGATGATCTAAAGGGCCTGCCCGATTTCTTGATCGAGGCTGCGCGTAATGCAGGCAAGGAAAAGGGTGTCAACGGACCTGTCATCACGACGTCCCGATCCCTGATCGCTCCATTTTTGCAATTTTCCTCCCGCCGTGATTTGCGCGAAATTGCAAAACGCGCATGGGATGCGCGGGGCGCAAATGGTGGGGAACACGACAATCTGGCTATCGCCCAAGAAATCCTAACACTGCGCCAAGAACGTGCTGAACTGTTGGGATACAAGAACTTTGCCGAATTTAAACTGGAAACAGAAATGGCAAAGACGCCTGACAATGTGCGCGATCTTCTAATGAATGTTTGGGAGCCTGCGAAATCAGCGGCTGAACGGGACGCAAAAATTCTGTCTGCGATGCTGCATGCGGATGGCATCAACGATGGGTTGCAAACATGGGATTGGCGTTATTATGCCGAGCAGCGCCGCAAGGCGGAGTTCGATTTGGATGAAGCGGAAATCAAACCTTATTTCGAACTGTCGAATATGATCAACGCATCCTTTCATGTCGCGGGGCGTTTGTTTGGACTGCAATTCGAACCAATTGAATTGGACCTATATCACCCCGATTGTAAATCATGGCGTGTAACACGTGATGGTGCTGATGTTGCTGTGTTCATCGGTGACTATTTCGCACGCGGATCAAAACGCTCTGGGGCATGGTGTTCGGCGATGCGTTCACAAACCAACTATCCCAACGCCGAAATCCCGATCGTTGTGAATGTCTGTAATTTTGCCAAGGGCGACCCTTGTCTGCTCTCGACCGATGACGTGCGCACTTTGTTCCATGAATTTGGCCATGCGCTGCATCAGATGTTGTCAAATGTGACCTATCGTTCGTTGTCGGGAACTAGCGTTGCGCGCGACTTTGTTGAATTGCCTAGCCAGCTTTATGAACACTGGGCAATGTTGCCCGAAATTCTGAAACAATTTGCGCGTCATGTGGATACGGATGAACCCATTTCAGATGCGTTGATCGAACGGATTGGTCAGGCCGCAACCTATGACATGGGATTTTCGACGGTGGAGTATTTGGCATCTGCGATTGTCGATTTAGAATACCACACGAATGTGCCGAACGATGATATTATGGCAGCGCAGTCACGGGTGTTGGATCAAATTGGAATGCCGAGCGAAATCACGATGCGACACGCCACGCCGCATTTTGCCCATGTATTTGCAGGGGACGGGTATTCCGCCGGCTATTACAGTTACATGTGGTCCGAAGTTATGGATGCAGATGCATTCGCCGCATTCGAAGAAATCGAGAATCCGTTTGACACGGACTTGGCAAAAAAACTGGAAAATACCGTGTTATCCAAGGGTGGATCGGTCGAACCCGATGTACTATACACCCAATTCCGCGGGCGCATGCCTGGAATTGATGCCCTTTTGAAGGGGCGCGGATTAGCGATATAAAAAAGAGTCAGATTTTTCAGAGGTGAGTGTTGACACTCGTTGACGTGATCCCTAACTATGCGCCGTTAGCACTCGATGGGTATGAGTGCTAATAGCCCGAAACGGGCGTAACGAAACATATTTAGGGAGCCTCTGAAATGGCATTAAAACCGCTTCACGATCGTGTGCTTGTTCGCCGTATTGAGAGCGACGAGAAAACTGCTGGTGGACTGATCATTCCTGACAGTGCAAAAGAAAAGCCAGCGGAAGGCGTAATTGTTGCATGTGGCGAAGGCGCACGCAAAGACAGCGGCGAGTTGATCGCAATGGCCGTCAAAGAAGGTGACAAAGTGTTGTTTGGCAAATGGTCAGGCACAGAAGTCACAGTTGATGGCGAAGAGCTGTTGATGATGAAAGAAGGCGACATCTTGGGCATCTTGTCCTAATCGCGCATCACAAGAATTTTAACATTTTAGACGAGGATCTGCACAATGGCTGCAAAAGACGTCAAGTTTAACTCAGACGCACGCGACCGCATGCTACGCGGCGTAAATATCCTAGCGGATGCGGTAAAGGTAACATTGGGACCAAAAGGCCGTAACGTTGTTTTGGACAAATCATTCGGTGCACCACGCATCACAAAAGACGGTGTTTCTGTTGCGAAAGAAATCGAACTAGAAGACAAGTTCGAGAACATGGGCGCACAGATGGTCAAAGAAGTTGCAAGCCGCACAAACGACGAAGCGGGTGACGGCACAACAACTGCGACTGTATTGGCCCAAGCCATCGTTAAAGAAGGCATGAAAGCGGTTGCAGCGGGTATGAACCCAATGGACCTAAAGCGTGGCATCGACATGGCAACATCAAAAGTTGTCGAAGGCATCAAAGCATCAGCGCGTGACGTAAAAGACAGCGACGAAGTTGCTCAGGTTGGTACAATTTCGGCAAACGGCGAAGCGGAAATCGGTCGTCAGATCGCAGACGCGATGCAAAAAGTTGGCAACGAAGGCGTTATCACAGTTGAAGAAAACAAAGGTCTTGAGACAGAGACAGATGTTGTTGAAGGTATGCAGTTTGACCGCGGTTACCTATCACCATACTTCGTGACAAACCCAGACAAAATGACAACAGAACTAGAAGACTGCATGATCCTATTGCACGAGAAGAAGCTTTCTTCTCTTCAGCCAATGGTTCCACTTCTAGAGTCAGTGATCCAATCACAAAAGCCATTGTTGATCATCGCAGAAGACGTAGAAGGCGAAGCGCTTGCAACTTTGGTTGTGAACAAATTGCGCGGCGGCTTGAAAATTGCTGCTGTTAAGGCACCAGGTTTCGGTGATCGTCGTAAAGCAATGCTTCAGGACATCGCAATCCTAACTGGCGGTCAAGTGATCTCAGAAGATCTTGGCATGAAGCTAGAAGGCGTGACAATGGACATGCTGGGCACTGCGAAGAAGGTCCAAATCACCAAAGACGAAACAACAATCGTTGACGGTGCAGGCGACAAAGCCGAGATCGAAGCACGTGTTTCACAGATCCACGCACAGATCCAAGAAACAACATCTGACTACGACCGTGAAAAACTACAAGAGCGCGTTGCCAAATTGGCAGGCGGTGTTGCAGTTATCCGCGTTGGCGGCATGACAGAAGTAGAAGTGAAAGAGCGTAAAGACCGTGTTGACGATGCATTGAACGCGACACGCGCAGCTGTTCAAGAGGGCGTCATCGTAGGTGGTGGTGTTGCACTTGTTCAAGGCGGCAAAGCGCTTGAGGGTCTTGAAGGTGTGAACGCAGATCAAAACGCGGGCATCGCAATCGTACGCCGTGCGATCGAAGCGCCACTACGTCAGATCGCTGAAAACGCAGGTGTTGATGGTGCGGTTGTTGCGGGCAAAATCCGCGAAAGCGCAGACACATCATTCGGTTTCAACGCACAGACAGAAGAATATGGTGATCTATTCTCATTCGGTGTGATTGACCCTGCAAAAGTCACACGTACTGCTCTTGAAGATGCGGCATCTGTTGCTGGCCTATTGATCACAACCGAAGCAATGGTTGCAGATAAGCCAGAGAAACCAGGCGCAGCAGCAGCTGGCGGAATGCCAGACATGGGCGGCATGGGTGGCATGGGCGGCATGATGTAATCATCCGAACAGCTGCACATTGTGTTGCACGCTATTGGACCCGCGCATCTTTGATGCGCGGGTCTTGTTATTTGCGGGTTCCAAACATAGCTGTGTTCAAAGCCAATTTGGACAATCATGCGTATATTAATTTTATTTAGCGTTTCTATTTTTGCTTGGATCGCACCCGCGCTTTCCACAGAAAATCGATGCATCATTATGCTGCACGGCTTGGGTCGCAGTGCAAATTCCCTTTGGATTGCGGAACAATTTTTCACCGCCCGCGATTATGAGGTGCACCGTCTGGCCTATCCGTCCACCAAAAAAGATCTTGATCAATTAGGTGAACAAATCAGGAGAGAGGCGCAAGGTTTGTGTTCAACCACTCCAAATTTCCTGACGCATTCAATGGGTGGTATTATCCTGCGTGTGATTAAATCCACGCACCCTGATTTCGCAGTGGCGCGGGTTGTCATGTTGGGCCCGCCCAATCATGGATCAGAAATTGTTGATGAATGGGGGGATTGGAAACTGTTCATGCAGCTGAATGGGCCTGCGGGGGCGCGTCTTGGTCGCGATGGGATAGTCAAGGAGCTTCCCAACGTTGATTTTGACCTTGGTATTATTGCAGGAAGCCGCAGTTTAAACCCATATTATTCGTATCTGATCACAGGCGCAGATGATGGAAAGGTATCTATTGAGGCTACAAAAGTTGCGGGAATGAAAGATCACATCGTTTTACCCGTCACGCATACATTCATGATGAACAATGCCGAGGTTTTAAACCAAGCCTTGCATTTTTTCCAAAATGGGTATTTTCGAAAGGAATGAAACCCTGTGCTGGCGCCTGTCAGCCGTTCGGAAATGGATCGGATCGATGCAATTCACTCTTTCAGATGTGACTTACTTGGATGTCAATGGCATGCAGGTTGGGCGTGTGGCTGTTTCGGGGAATGTCTTTTCTGAAGGGGCGGCAGGGCGATCCATTGATGCCTCTGGCTATACGATTTTGCCTGGTTTGATTGATCTGCACGGTGATGGATTTGAACATCATATGGCGCCACGCCGCGGCGCGGTTAAGGATTTGGCCAATGGGTTGCGCGCAACCTGCTCTGAATTGGCGGTGAACGGGATTACCACAGCCGTTATGGCGCAATTCTATAGTTGGGAAGGGGGCATGCGCGGCCCTGATTTTGCAGGTGAAGTCTTTGCCTTGCTGCGAGACAAACGCGCTCACACGCCTGTCGATATTGTTCCCCAATTGCGCTTTGAATATCTGATGCGCGATGATTGGAACCGCGCTGCCGCGATGATCCGCGAATTTGACATTCCCTATGTCGTTCTAAACGATCACGTCCCGCACGAGGCACTGGCCAAGGGGAAGAAACCGCCGCGTTTGACAGGGCAGGCATTAAAGGCCAAGCGCAGCCCAGAGGCGCATTTGGCCCTATTACAGCAACTACATGAGGCGCAAGAGACTGCCCTGCGCGATCTGCCCAATTGGATTTCACAGTTTCCAAAGGTGTTGTTCGCAAGCCATGACGATGCAACCAAATCACAGCGACACCAGTTTTCACAAATGGGCGTAAAAATCGCTGAATTCCCAGAAACGGAAGAAGCCGCAATCGCAGCCTTTGAGTTGGGCGAGGCAGTTATATTGGGCGCTCCAAATGTGATGCGAGGATCGTCGCACAAAGGCAACGTTTCAGCGCGTGATTTAGTCACGCAAAATTTGTGTACAGCGCTTGCGTCTGACTACCATTATCCATCGCTGTTGCAGGCAGCGCTGCAATTATCCAGTGAGATCGGATTTGAAAACGCTTGGCCATTGGTTTCATCAAACTCTGCATCCGTACTTGGCCTAAATGACAGGGGGCGTATCCATACAGGGCAGCAGGCGGATTTCATCGTTTTAAACGCGGACATGCAGCTTGAGGCGACATTTTCCAACGGTCGCCCCGCATATCTCACCGGGGAATTTGCGGCCCGTTTGTTGGCCTAGTTTGATGTGACGCGGTTAAAGTGACCCATTTTGCGGCCCTTTTTCACATCGGCCTTGCCATAAAGGTGCAGCGAAACATTAGGGTCTTTGGATAGGTCTGGCACACGGTCCATATCATCACCAATCAGGTTTTCCATAACAACGTCCAAATATCGCGATCCATCGCCCAATGGCCACCCCGCCACCGCGCGTATGTGTTGTTCGAATTGATCCACGGCACACCCATTTTGTGTCCAATGGCCCGAATTATGAACACGCGGTGCGATTTCATTCACGATCAAACCTTGGGGCGTTACGAACATCTCAACGCCCATGACACCCACATAATCCAGTGCATTCAAAATTTTCCCGGCCATCAACGCGGCGTCCATTGCCATCATCGCAGGGATTTCCGCAGGGATCGTGGTGGTATGCAAAATTCCGTCACGATGCACGTTTTCGCCGGGATCATAGCAGGCGATTTCACCATTGATGCCGCGTGCCGCAATTACGGAAATTTCACGCGAAAAATTGACGAACCCTTCTAAGACCGAGGGCGCACCCGCCATGTCAGAATGCGCGGTTGCAATGTCATCTGTAGATTTTAGGCGCGACTGACCTTTGCCATCGTACCCAAAACGACGTGTTTTCAAAATCGCGGGCAGGCCAATTTTTTCTGCAGCCACCTGCAAATCGGCAAGTGTATCAACTTGGGCATAGGGTGCCGTCGTCAGGCCCAGATCATTTAAGTAATCTTTTTCCGTGATGCGATCTTGGGACACCCGCAGGGCCTCGCGGTTTGGATAAATCGGTTTGATCGCCTCGAGCACGTCAAGCGCATCAGTCGGGATGTTTTCAAATTCATAGGTGATCACATCTACGGATTCAGCAAATGCGCGCAGTGCTTCGGTGTCCTCGTAAGAGGCCGTTGTGCATTGATCCGCAACTTGTGCAGCGGGTGGATTTGCACCCGGTTCATAAATATGTGTCAGAAATCCCAGTCGACTGGCCGCAATGGACAACATGCGCCCCAATTGACCGCCACCCAATATTCCAATTCGTGCACCTTGGGGTAATGGATTACTCATCTGAGGGCACCTCTGGGATCGACGCGGAAAGCGCATCACGCCACGCATCAAGACGCTCGGCCAATGCGTCATCAGACACCGCCAATATCCCCGCGGCCATCAGTCCCGCGTTTGCAGCACCCGCCGCACCAATCGCCATGGTGGCAACGGGAAAACCCTTGGGCATTTGAACGATAGAATAGAGGCTATCGACACCCGACAGTGCCTTGGTTTGCACGGGAACACCAACCACGGGCACGCGCGTTTTTGATGCCATCATGCCGGGCAAATGCGCGGCGCCACCAGCACCCGCGATGATCACCTTTAACCCTTTGGACGCTGCTGATTTGCCATAATCCCACAAACGATCAGGGGTGCGATGCGCAGAAACAATTGCGGTTTCATAAGAAATCCCAAGTTCATCCAAAATATCCGCGGCAAGCTTCATTGTAGGCCAATCAGACTGGCTTCCCATGATAATGCCGACTTGTGGTGATGTGCTCATTTTGCCCTCGTCACGCTGCCTGAGCGCGGCACTATAGCCATTTCCAAAGCTTAGGCAATGATATCTGGTGTCAGACGATCTTCGATCACTGAAATTTTGTCTTTCAACAGCAGCTTTTTCTTTTTCAACCGTTGAATCGTCAGCTGATCTGCAGTCCCTTTTTCAATCAAGGCTTCTATCGCCTGATCCAAATCGCGGTGTTCATCACGCAGAACAATGAGTTCCAGCCGAAGTACATCGTCGGTTTTCATGGAAAAATCGTGGGGGGTCTGCATTGTTCGTTCGTCCAAGTTATTGCGTTAACTATACGTTAAAATTTCTACTCTGCCTAGGCTTGCATTGTCGCACGCGAACACTCATATTTCATACGTGGTCGCCGAACGGGGCCCAGCTTTCTGTCGCTTAGATAAGGACAAGATGATGACAAAACTTACCTTGGGGTCACATCCCCACATGCTTGGTTTCGAGCAATTGGAACGCCTGTTAGAGCGGACCGCGAAAACAGGCAACGAAGGGTATCCCCCATTTAATATCGAACAAACATCGGATCGCGGATATCGGATTACACTGGCTGTTGCAGGTTTTGCAGAGGAAGACCTGTCAATCACTGTTGAGGATCGCCAATTGGTTATCCGTGGTCGTCAACGCGACGATAGTGCCGAGCGCGTCTATTTGCATCGTGGGATCGCAGCGCGACAATTTCAGCGATCATTCGTATTGGCAGAAGGGGTTGATGTGGGTGACGCGACCATGGAAAATGGCCTGTTGCATATCGACCTAACCCAGGTGATGCCCGAAACAGTTGTTCAAACAATTAAGATTAAGCGGGGGTAAACGAATGGAAAATACAGTAAACGAAATCCTAATCGACGAACGCATCGTTTATGTGCGCCCCGTTTCAACTGCGATCCTACCCGATGATGTTCGCGAAGAATTAGGGAATATTGATGAGGTTTACGCTTTGCATTCGGCGGCTGGCGAACGCCTTGCGTTGGTGACAGAACGCGACATGGCATTCGTTCTTGCGCGGCAAAACGATTTGTCACCAGTGGCCGTGCATTAGGAACAAATGATTGCCTTTTCATGGTGCGATGATAGCGTTGCGCCATGACAGATTTTGATTGTGATTGGATTGATGCATTTACCGACCAAGCGTTCGGTGGAAATGGCTGCGCGGTTGTGTATGACAAAAATGGACTACCCGATGAAATATGCTGCGCATTTGTAAAAGAAACATCGCTGACCGAATGCACCTTTGTTGGTCCCTCGGATGTTGCGGATTTCAAAGTTAGGTATTTTTTGGCAGGTGGAGAAATCCCATTTGCGGGACACCCCACATTGGCGACCGCCATTTCACTGATTAATCGTAATCAAATCCATTCATCACAGATCACATTTGAAACGCGCACCGGAATTATCCCGATTGAAATTGACGAAAGTTTCGGACTGCCCAGAATTACCATGACACAACGCGCGCCCGATTTCGGGCCAGAGTTGGACCCAGAGTTGTTAGCGCGTATTGGTGGGATTTCCGCAAATGATATCATCGCACCGCCACAAGTTGTTAGCACTGGATTACCATTTTGCATCGTTCTTCTGCGTGATCACGATGCGTTGAAACGTGTCCAACTGCATCCTGAACTGACCCAAAAATTTCAAGAGGCTGGAATTTATGACGGGCTGATGGAACCCTATTGGGCGACATTGCAGGGCGCAACAGAGGTGGGTGATACATTTTCACGGCTGCCAATGTTGGCGCCGAACCCGCCAGAGGATGCATTTACGGGGTCTGCCACGGGCTGTTTGGCGGCCTATCTATGGTCCCGCGGTTTGATCGAAGATCGTAATTTCATTGCCGAACAGGGACATTTTATGGGCCGCCCTGGTCAGGCCCAAGTGCAGGTTTTGGGCCCGCAACGCGGCATTCAGGGGATCCGCGTGGCCGGTCACGGCCACGTGTTGATGAGTGGTAAACTGCATTTGCAGTAGGGCTATTCGCCCTCTGCCAAAAAGCGTTCTGCGTCCAATGCGGCCATACATCCCATTCCTGCGCTGGTGATCGCCTGACGATATGTGTGATCGGTTAAATCACCCGCTGCAAACAC
>CAXACF010000032.1:0-9554 GCA_963967125.1 uncultured Rhodobacterales bacterium
ATCGTGGATTGTTAAAGGATATCTTTGATCGACGTTTGTTGGCTGATGATATGTCTATTTATTTGCACCGCCCATCGGTTTCGGACCCGTCAGTTGCGCCCAAGGGTGACGATTGTTTTTATGCACTTTCACCCGTCCCAAATTTGAAGACAGCGGATGCAGTGGATTGGCAACAAGAAACCGCCGTATACAAGGAAAAAATGCGCAAAGTGCTTGAACAGGTTATGCCTGGGTTCTCCGAAAAAGTTGCGGCAGAACACGTACTAACCCCTGATGATTTTAAATCGCGTTATTTAAGTCCCTATGGTGCAGGATTTTCATTAGAACCCAGAATATTTCAATCAGCGTGGTTTCGGCCGCATAACATAAGTGAAGATTTCGAAAATCTTTACTTGGTTGGCGCTGGCACACATCCAGGTGCGGGTATCCCAAGTGTGGTCACCTCATCAGAGGTCTTAAATCAACTTGTACCTGATGCGGTTGAGAAAGTTTGAACATGAGCGCCACATACGAAAGCGATATGAAGTATTGCGAAGAGGCAATTCGACATGGCTCTCTATCGTTTCATGCGGCTTCTCTGTTGTTACCAAAGGTTGTGCGTAATCCGTGTTTGGCACTTTATGCCCTTTGCCGCTTGGCAGATGATGAAGTTGATCTGAAAACGGATAAATCTGCATCCGTCAAAGATTTGGTGCATCGTTTGGATCAGGTTTATTCAGGAACCCCGCGTAATCGACCCATGGACCGTGCATTTGCCCGCATGGTCGAGGAATTCGAAATGCCCCGCGCTTTGCCCGAGGCATTGATCGAAGGTTTGGTTTGGGACGCGATGGGCAAAAAATATGAAACATTTGACGATCTGGTCGCATATTCTGCGCGTGTTGCGTCAGCTGTGGGTGTGATGATGTGCGTTATTATGCGCGCGCGTGACCCAAGCGTTCTGGCGCGGGCCTGTGATTTGGGTGTAGCCATGCAATTGACGAACATTTCGCGCGATGTCGGCGAGGATGCGCGAGAAGGGCGTTTGTATCTTCCGCTTGAGTGGTTTGATTCAGCTGGTATTTCGTCAGATAATTTCTTGTCTGATCCAACATTTCGTCCTGAAATTGCGCTTATGACGCGTCAACTTTTGGCACGTGCTGATGAGTTGTATCATCGTTCAGAGGCAGGCATTGCCTGTTTGCCGCCAATGGTGCGACCCGCAATGTTTGCGGCACGTCACATATATGCTGCCATCGGCAATAGTGTTCGTGCAAATGGCTTTGATAATATCTCTGTCCGCGCGCGGACCACTAAGGCCACGAAACTACGTTTACTTGGGCTGTCCGCGACACATTCCATGGTAAGTATGTTTATGCCAACGCCTGCAACTGTTTATGCGGCACCTTTACCGCAAACGGAATTCTTGGTACGTGCTGCGGGAATAGAGAAGCGCACAAAATTGGGATGGAGTGAGCGATTTGTTTCCGTGATGGAGCAATTGCATGAACACGATAAATCAAACATTGGTGCGTGATCTCGTTTCGTAGTTTAAGGGGCTACAGAATGTGGATTGATTTCGCGATATTTTTGGCAGCGTGTTTCGTGGCTGGATCAACGGGTGGATTATTTCCACCTGGTGATTGGTATGAAAACTTGAAAAAACCGCGCTGGACACCCCCAAACTGGATGTTTCCTGTCGCTTGGATGACGCTTTACGTTTTAATGGCCTATGCAGGGGCACGACTGTCGCAGATTGATGGAGCTGGAACAGCGCTGGCGCTTTGGTCATTGCAGATCGCACTGAACGCTTTGTGGACGCCAGTCTTCTTTGGATTGAAGAAAATCAAATTGGCGCTTTATTGCATTTTCGGACTCTGGGCGGCAGTCGCAGTGTGTGTCATTGTGTTCTGGCAATATTCTTGGATCGCAGGGCTTGCGTTTGTGCCCTATCTGGTGTGGGTCAGTGTCGCGGCAATGTTGAACCGCGCTGTGTGTCGCCTGAACCCTGAGTTGACCTAATCTGTGAATGTCCAACCGGGTCGGCGGGGCACACGAACGGCCAGCATGGCGGTTATGATTGGATTGCGAAATCTGTGTAGGTCCAGCGCCTCAAAAACGCCGGTACTTTTTTCGTCGTTCAAACGTGTTTCAACAACCGACCGATTATAAAATGGCGCGTCCAATAGGTTTTGAACCTGTTTTGGGCTGGCGTTATCATCGCATCTGGTTTCACGGCGCACGGCCCAAAGGCTATTGCGAAATCTTTTGATAGGAGGCGCAGTTGAAATTTCGGTTGCCTCGCCTGCTAGGTTAAAATCAATGGCATGCATTGCGGTTTCACCATTGCGCAACTCTAAATCATAAAAACACTGCGTTCCCGTGGATATTGGATAACGACCCCATGTCCAATAATTAAAATCCTGTTCAAGTGCGCGGGTTCCGAAATTCGCGTCAAAATACCCATGCCCACTCCATTGCCAACCTTTGGCCTCTAGGTCCACGTCAATGTCTGCGGTTGGGGCAAAGGGGCGCCAAATATGCGTTCCCGACGGTGTCAGGGGTAATTCAACATTTGTTATCGACTTTGGCCGCAAAATGATTTTACCACGCACGCGCGAAATGATCGATGGGCTGCTGATGTCGTTCACGGTTATCGTTAGGGTTTGTTCAATTGGATCCCAGACCAAGGAAGATGGGCCCACAGTAAAGGAATGTTCGCTTTGACGCAGGGCGCTTCGCCCACGGTCCGTCATTGTAAAGCGCCCGCCAGGACCATAGGTGGCCACATTTATACAGACGTTGTTTTGTGGTTCCCGCCGCCCTGACCACTTATACCAAGGTGAAAAAACGGATCCGATGAACGCAATGATCGAGATTGCGCGGCCTGATGTTGGGTCAACACCATCAACATACCACCATGCGTACCCATTGGGTGGAACATCTATGTTAAAATTTGGCGCCTTGTCATCTCCGCGACCGCGAGCTCGGCGCAGAGAGTTGCCATGGGAATGCCCGCACCCGGATGCACCCCGCCGCCGACCAGAAAGAGGTTGTTCAATTTGGTTGTGCATTTCGGGCGTTTCAGAGTGGCCATCATTCCCTTTGGGCTCTGCCCGTAAAGTGACCCTTCCGACGCTGGAAAAAGAGCCTCGAAGTCCTGTGGCATCGTCAGGTGTTGCCGCGCGCGTTTTCCTTGAAATGAAAGGCCAAATTGCTCCAGTCTCTGGAATGTGATTTCGTTGCATCGTTCAAAATCCTCTTGTTCTGGCTGTCGCTGGGTTAGGGGAGGTGCGTTTAAGATCAGTTCAAAATTTTCAATCTCGGGCGTCGGAATAGATTTCCCCCGATCTTGTGCGCATACATAAATCGTTGGATCGCTTGGCATTTGACCCTGTGCAATATCCCGAAATTCGGAATTTGGCGTGTCGGCAAAGAAAACATTGTGATGAACCAAATCAGGTCCGCTACATTTCGCATCAAATCCCCAAACATAGGCAGATAGACTTCGTTCCTCATGAGCGATATTCGAAACACTGTTTTGCACCTCGTGACCCAGATGACCTAATGCGATTGCGCGGGGGTCACCGTTGAACACGACTGAATCAACATCGATTGCTTCATCAGTGTCCAAGATTACCTTGGTGGCAGTGTTTTCCTGCTTTTTGATCGATTTAACGCGGCAGTTGTAGGTAAATTCAACCCCGCGTTCGATACAGAGCGTTTCGATGACGCGTGCCAATTTGTGCATTCCACCATTGATCGTCCACACACCTTTTGCCTCGGCTTGCCAAATAAGGGAAAGGAGCGCGGGCGCGGTTTGTGGCATGCCCCCAACATATGTCGCGTATCTTCCAAACAGTTGTTGCAATCGAGGGTCTGAAAACTGTTTTTCAAGACCATGTTCAAGCGTGGACACTGGTCGCATTTTGCCTATGACACTTGGTCGTTTCATAACCGCCAGCATCATCGCAGGTAGATTTGGATTGGCATTTTGCATGACGGGTTCGTCAAAACAGTCAAACAATGCTGAAGTGTCAGAATAATATGACATGAACTCAGCAGCGGATTTTTCTCCAAACGCATTTCTGATGTTGTCGTGTGATGTTTCGAAATTTGCGTCCAGATCCACGCTAGGTCCATCCCGCCACCAATGGCGCGCCAAGATATGTTGTTGAGTTACAGAAATATGATCATGTAAGTTATCACCTACATCTGAAAAAAGACGTTCAAAAACAGGTAGTAACGTAAGAACAGTCGGCCCTAGGTCGATTGGATTATTTGCACCTGAAAGTGTTCTGATTTTGCCCCCTGGGGTCGGCGCAGCCTCGATTACCCGCACTTTGTGGCCAAGCGCTGACAGTCTAAGAGCCGCGGCAAGACCACCTATTCCTGCACCGACAACAACAATTTTCTGACTATGTTTTGATAAGTTTTGCACATGCGCCATGATAGGATTGTTGACTCGTTCCCATAAATATGTCCAGTATAATTTACACATGTGTTAAATATATTGGTCACTTGGGAGGTGCGTGCATGCTGAATGATAGAATTGAAGCTGCAATTCAAAGGCATATATGCAGCGCCGCCGTTCAGGGGCCCGCGCCAACAGGATTGCACAATGCGATTGATTATTCTGTGTTCCCAGGTGGCGCGCGCATTCGCCCTGTCATTCTGACATCTGTTGCTATGGCGTGTGGCGATGATCAGCCAACGATGACAGATGCCGCCGCAGCCGCGCTTGAGTTCATACACTGCGCGAGTTTGGTCCACGATGATTTACCCTGTTTTGACAATGCATCCACACGTCGGGGAAAGCCGACAGTACATCGACAATTTTCAGAAACAACCGCAGTACTTGCAGGTGACAGTCTGATCGTTGGCGCGTTTTCAACGCTTACATCGCAGGTGAATGTAGATGCGCGTCGTGCCTGTAACTTGGTTGCGCATCTGGCGAATTATACGGGTTTTCCAAATGGGATTTGTGCAGGTCAAGCGTGGGAAGATGAAGCAACGATTGATCTAAAGTCCTATCACCTATCAAAAACGGGCGCATTGTTTATTGCCGCAACGCAAATGGGTGCCATCGCCGCTGGACACGATCCAGATCCATGGCAAGAATTGGGCGCACGTATTGGTCAGGCATTTCAAATTGCAGATGATCTGATGGATGTTGTCTGTGCAGATCAGGATATGGGGAAACCTGCTGGTCAAGATGCCAAAAATGACCGGCCAAGCGCGGTCACTGAATACGGGGTCGATGGGGCAAAGAGTTTGTTGAATGATATCCTTGGTGGTGCCATTGCCTCAATCCCGTCCTGTCCCGGCGAAGCAGAGCTTGCAAAAATGGTGCAGTTGCAATCAAGCCGCCTTATGTCCGTTGATCGTCAGGCAACGCATTCCTGATCAATGACCAAACAAGAGATATATCAACAACGTCCCATGCGTTTCCGAGATTGGTGGTATCAAAAGAAGAGCCAGTTTTATGCAAGTGAATGGGTGCAGGATGTTTCAGCGCGTCTCCCGCTATTGTCACGCATATCACGAAAAGAAGGCGAGGCCATTTTTCAATTGATGAGTGGATTTGTTGACACGCAAATCTTGCTGGCATTTGTGCGAACGGGTGCTTTGGATAAGTTGCGTGATCATCCCAAATCAATCGCCCAACTGGCATCGCTCATCGGGATTGATGTTGAAGCTGCGCGGGTTCTGTGTGGTGCTGGACAGGCGCTGGGCCTTGTCGTCGTTCGAAAAGATCAGGTTTCAATCGCGCGTCGCGGAATTCTGATTCTGACTTTGCCTGGGATATCCGAACTGATCGATCATCATTCTGTTTTATACTCTGATTTACAGGACCCTGTTGCGTTCTTTGGTGGGCAGTCGGAACGGCAACTTGCGCATTTTTGGCCTTATGTTTTTGGCGCAAAAGATGGCTTAGATGCTGCGGATGTTTCACGATATTCTGAACTTATGACTAAATCGCAGCGCATGGTTGCGCTGGACACGTTGGACGCGATCATCTTGCCCAAAAGTGGCTCCTGGTTGGATGTTGGTGGCGGTAGTGGCGCGTTCATCTCCGAAGTGATACGGCGCCAGAATTCCATCCGTGCAACAGTCTTTGATTTGCCTGGTTCAAATAATGAATCAGGAGCGCATAACTTTATTCCAGGGTCGTTTTTTGATGATGATTTGCCAAGTGGTTTTAATGTCATTTCATTGATCCGTGTCCTCTATGACCATTCCGACGACTCGATTACCAAACTGTTAACTAAGGTTTACAACGCCCTACCCAAAAATGGCAGATTGATTGTTTCGGAGCCCATGTTGGGGCAAAATTCTCCAAATCGTTGGGGTGATACGTATTTTGCGATTTACACTATGGCGATGAATACGGGCAAGACCCGATCAGCCTTGGAAATAACTGAAATATTGACAAAAATTGGATTTTCCAACGTAAAAATTCATCGGTCTAAGCGCCCATATGTGACGCAAGTGATCGAGTGTTGGAAAAAATGACACTACAATATGTCTAAAAAAATTGACAGTTTATTCTGTCAAGTTAATATAACACTCAGAGTCACCCGAAAACCGACCAACGGGAACGAGGAATCATTATGCACGCGTCAGCTGTTCTTATCGAAGGTGCCAAAAAGCTATCTTTGGCTGAGATAGGATTAAAAGATCCAGAGGCTGGAGATGTTGTGGTGCGCGTGCAACATTCTGGTATCTCGACGGGTACAGAAAAATTGCTTTGGTCTGGTGCGATGCCACCGTTTCCTGGTTTAGCTTATCCGTTAGTGCCAGGCTATGAAGCCGTTGGTGAAGTCGTTGATGCGACCGCGGGCTCGGGCCACAAGGTTGGCGATTTTGTTTTTGTTCCGGGGTCCAGCGGATTTCGAGAAGCTAAAGGATTATTCGGCGGCAGTGCCAGTTATTTGGTCACTCCAGCGGATCGCGTCCGTAAAATTAATCCAGCATTGGGAGATAGCGGAACGTTGTTCGCCTTGGCAGCGACTGCGCGACATGCGTTGGCAGGATTTGATGCGCGTTTGCCCGAATTGATCATTGGGCATGGTGTATTGGGACGGTTGCTGGCGCGATTGACGGTTGTCGCAGGCGGAAAGCCCCCCACTGTGTGGGAAGTAGATGAAAATCGGATGGCGGGCACACAAGGGTATCAAGTGATCCACCCTGATCAAGATACCAAGAGAGATTATCAATCGATTTACGATGCATCGGGTTGCACTGATTTTCTTGATCAATGGATTCAACGCTGTGGTCGCGGTGCTGAGATTGTGTTGGCTGGATTCTATTCAGAACGCATCAATTTTGCGTTCCCCCATGCGTTTATGCGCGAAATGAAATTCCGCATCGCGGCGGAGTGGAGCGCAGATGACATGACAGCGATCAATGCTCTGATTGATGAAGGCATGCTGTCGTTGGATGGTTTGGTGACCCATCGCGCGAAAGCGACGGATGCCAGGCAGGCGTACGTTCAGGCGTTTGAAGACCCCACTTGTTACAAAATGGTCCTTGATTGGGAGGCAGTAAATTGAAAGACGAAGTTCCAAACCTAAAGGATTATTCCGCAAGGCTGCGTGATGAAGCTAACATGGATTTGGCTGATATTCAGGCAGAACAAACGAGTGGCGAACCCACCAAAAAAACCCAAATCATTGCGATTTATGGCAAAGGTGGCATTGGTAAATCATTCACGCTAGCCAATCTATCCCACATGATGGCGGAAATGGGTAAGCGCGTTTTGTTGATCGGCTGCGACCCTAAATCAGATACGACATCATTGTTGTTCGGCGGCAAGGCCTGTCCAACAATTATTGAAACCTCGACACGCAAAAAGCTTGCTGGTGAAGAGGTTAAAATTGGCGATGTCTGCTTTAAGCGCGGCGGCGTTTTTGCCATGGAACTTGGCGGTCCCGAGGTTGGCCGCGGCTGTGGTGGTCGCGGTATCATCCACGGGTTTGAGTTGCTGGAAAAGCTGGGCTTCCATGATTGGGACTTTGACTATGTTCTGCTCGATTTCCTAGGTGATGTTGTTTGCGGCGGCTTTGGTTTGCCAATCGCCCGTGACATGGCGCAAAAGGTGATTTTGGTCGGTTCAAACGATTTGCAGTCGCTTTACGTTGCAAACAACGTTTGTTCCGCTGTTGAATATTTCCGCAAACTGGGTGGGAATGTTGGTGTTGCTGGATTGGTCATCAACAAAGATGACGGAACCGGCGAGGCAGCAGCCTTTGCCAAAGCAGCTGATATTCCGGTACTGGCCTCAATCCCACAGGATGACGATCTGCGTAAAAAATCTGCAAACTATCAGATTGTTGGCACTGCAGCAGGGCCATGGGGTGATTTGTTTGGCGCCCTTGCCGAAGAGGTCGCTGGCGCGCCTCCAATTCGCCCAAAACCATTGGATCAAGATGGTTTGCTGAACCTGTTTGATAGCAAGGACACAGGCGGCGACGTGGTTTTGGTTCCTGCGACAGACACTGACATGCGCGGCAAACATGCCAAGCCGCAAAAGTCCCTAGAAGTCATCTACGATGAGGTCTAAATGAGTAAGGAAGTCACATACGACACCACCGATCAGGTCGATGTGATCAAGGGCCACCCCGCTGAGGAGGTGGTTTCCACGTCTGCGACGGATCAAACGGGACCTGCAGGTGCGTGCGTTTCCGAAGAGCTGAAAAACGCCAACTTGGCGAACTCTGAAAATGCAGAAATCCTTGAAAAATACGCGGCCGATTATCCAGTTGGTCCGCATGATAAGCCGCAATCAATGTGCCCTGCGTTTGGGTCATTGCGCGTTGGGCTTCGCATGCGCCGTGTGGCGACTGTTTTGTCGGGATCCGCATGCTGTGTCTATGGCTTAAGTTTTGTAAGCCACTTCTACGGTGCGCGCCGTTCGGTTGGGTATGTTCCCTTTGACTCTGAATCTTTGGTTACGGGTAAGCTTTTCGAAGATATTCGTGACTCTGTTCACGACTTGGCCGACCCAGATCAATACGATGCAATCGTTGTGACCAACCTATGTGTTCCCACTGCGAGTGGTGTGCCGCTTAGATTGCTGCCGAATGAAATCAATGGGGTTCGCATCATTGGGATTGATGTGCCCGGTTTCGGGGTGCCAACACATGCTGAGGCGAAAGATATCCTTGCAGGCGCCATGTTGAACTTTGCCCGTCAAGAGGTTGAGGCCGGCCCAGTTCAGGCGCCAAAGGGCGGTAAGCAAGATCGCCCAACTGTTGCGATGCTGGGCGAAATGTTCCCTGCAGATCCGATGATGATCGGTGCAATGTTGGCGCCAATGGGATTAGGTGCAGGGCCTGTTTTGCCTGCGCGTGAATGGCGCGAAATGTATGCTGCATTGGATTGCGGCGCGGTTGCGGCGATCCATCCATTTTATACATCAACGATCCGCGAATTTGATGCCGCTGGTCGTCCATCAATAGGCAGCGCGCCAGTTGGTTATGACGGCACAGCTGATTGGCTGGCGGCGATTGGGGATACTTTTAACGTGGGCGCTGATAAAATTGCAGCTGCACAAAACGCATTCCTGCCTG
>CAXACF010000033.1:0-9395 GCA_963967125.1 uncultured Rhodobacterales bacterium
AAACATTTACAATTTTCTGGAAATCGAAAAGGGTCTCTATAAATTTGAACTGGTTTTAAATAAACTTCAGAATCTTGACCTTTAGCTTGATTCGTAGAACTTCCATCATAATTCCACATAGGTACATCATTCAAATTTGTAAATTCTTTATTATGCCCGCGGGTCCCATGCCCTCTGGCCTGCCAAACGACGAAAAGGCCAAGGTTAGGCAGCAATTCGCAAAAGGTGAAGTGGGTCGCGATGAATTGATGCGCGCCGAAATGGCCAGCTATCACAGTCCCGGTACATGCACATTTTATGGGACAGCGAATTCAAACCAGATGCTGATGGAATTTATGGGCCTTCACCTGCCCGGTGCATCCTTTGTGCAACCAAACACCGACTTGCGCGATGCATTGACGCGTGAAGGCACCAAACGGATTAGCGAAATCACCGCCCTAGGCGAGCATTACACACCTGCCTATCAGGTGCTGAGCGAACGGGCATTTGTGAACGGAATCGTTGGTTTGATGGCCACAGGTGGCTCCACAAACTTGGTCCTACACCTACCCGCAATGGCGCGTGCGTCGGGCATCCTGCTTGAGATTGAGGATTTTGATGAAATTTCATCTGTTACACCGCTGATGGCCAAGGTTTATCCAAATGGTTTGGCGGATGTGAACCATTTCCATGCAGCGGGCGGATTGGGTTATATGATCAATGATTTGCTGGATGCAGGACTGTTGCACAATGATGTAAACACCGTCATGGGGCAAGGATTGGACGCTTATCGTCAAGAGCCGAAACTGACGGAAAATGGCATCACATTTGTGCAAGGAACAACAAATAGCCAAAACGACAAAATTCTGCGCCCCTCAACCGATCCATTTCAAAATACGGGTGGGTTGAAACAGTTGTCTGGAAATTTGGGGACAGGCATGATCAAAATTTCCGCCGTTGCCCCAGAACGCCATGTGATCGAGGCCCCCGTGCGGGTTTTCCATGATCAAGAGTCGGTTAAAAATGCATTTAAGGCAGGTGAATTTACCGATGACACCATTGTGGTTGTGCGCTTCCAAGGACCACGTTCCAACGGCATGCCCGAATTGCATGGCCTGACGCCCACATTGGCCGTGTTGCAAGATCGTGGGTTGAAAGTGGCACTTGTCACAGATGGCCGTATGTCTGGTGCATCAGGCAAAGTGCCCGCCGCAATCCACATTTCACCCGAGGCTGCCTTGGGTGGACCATTGGCCAAACTGGTTGATGGGGATGTGGTGCGATTGGATGCAACCAACGGGACGCTTACGGTACTGGCAGATGATTTTGACGCACGCCCAGTTGCCACAATGGACCTAAGCCAAAATTCCGCTGGATTAGGACGCGAATTATTTGATGTATTCCGCGAAAACGTTGGGCTTGCCACCAATGGTGCATGCGTCGCCGTTCGCTAAGGAGAAGTGATATGACACCAGAAGCCGCCAGCATAAAAGCAGAAGAACTTTGTAACCTTGCACCCGTGATCCCCGTATTGGTTTTGGATGATGTCGCAACAGCGCGCCCCTTGGCGGAGGCGTTGGTGGCAGGTGGCCTGCCTGTGTTAGAGGTCACATTGCGCACGCCAGTTGCCTTGGATGTCATTTCCGAAATGGCAAAGGTAGAGGGTGGCGTTGTTGGTGCGGGCACCCTTCTGACACCACAGGACGTACAAAACGCGGTCAACGCGGGTGCCACATTCGGCGTATCCCCAGGTGCGACCGACACATTGTTAGACGCCTGTGAAGCCGCGGATCTGCCCCTTTTACCCGGGGCTGCAACGTCAAGCGAGGTGATGCGCCTTTTAGAACGTGGATACCGCGTGCAGAAGTTTTTCCCAGCCGAGGCAAACGGCGGCGCACCCGCATTAAAGGCGATTGGCGCCCCGCTACCGCAAGTTAAATTCTGCCCAACAGGGGGCGTATCGCCCACGAATGCCCCAACATATTTGGGATTATCAAACACATTATGTGTTGGTGGAAGCTGGGTTGCGCCTAAGGACCTGATCGCAGCGAAAGATTGGTCCGCGATCAAAGCATTGGCCGCCGAAGCCGCGGCCCTACCCCGTTAAATGATGATGCACCCAAGTTCGGGGTTCAGCCAAACAAAGGTGCATCATGTGTCGCGGTTTATGATCCGTGGAGTAAACATCGATAGGATGCCCCCCAAGATTTAACAATTCGTTAATTCAAATCCGTTTGTGGACGATTACGACTGCGCCAGCCGCCACGCCGTTTGGGGGCAGAAATCGAAGCAAGGCCTTCGTTCAAAACTTCGCTCATCGGATGGCCATCTGCCCCATGGCGATCCAGCAAAACTTGGATCATCGACTTTTGGTCCGCTTCAATCGGAATGCTGAGTGCCCAATCCAGAAAGATCGTTCGACATTCACTTTTCGTGATCCCATCAATGCGATAGGCCTCAAAAATCAATCCCTTGGGATCAAATTCATCCCCTTTCATCGACGTCCTCCTGTGGTTCTGGCAACACCGCCTCGATGATCGAACGCGCCGCCGTTTCGCGCAACGTAGTTCTGTTTTGCAATGTGTCGAGCTGATCTAATTTGCTAAGGTCCAGAATAAAAATTTGCCCGCCATCCCCGACAATTTCAGGATCAAATGCGCCCTCACTTAACAACTTGCTGCCCAATTGTAGCGTCCAGAATTGTTCATAGGCAGTTTGTAGTGTGTCACCCTGTGCCTGATCAATTATGCCTAAATCAACCAACCCCGTGATCCCCGCGGCAACGCTCTGCTCTTTTTGACCGGCAAGTAAGCTGCCCATCTGCGAAAACAATTCGATATCCTGCAGACGCCCAGGTCCGATCTTAAAATCCCACGTACTGCGATCTGATTTGACCGAAGAAATCCGTGCGCGCATTTTCGATAATGCAGGTGCGACTGTTTCAAAATTGCGTAGATCGGCCAAGGCCACGCGAAATTCATCAATATCACGGATCAGATCATCGGGCCCCACAATGGCCGCAGCACGCGTCAGGGCAAGGTGTTCCCAAACCCAGGCCTCATTTCGTTGATAATCCTGAAATGATGTCCACGATGTCGCAACAGGGCCCTTGTTCCCCGATGGACGCAAACGCATATCCATTTCATACAAACGTCCCTCGGACATGGGCGCGGTCATCGCGGTGATCAATGCCTGTGTCAAACGGGCATAATAGGTGCGCGCGGGCAATGGGCGGCGCCCGACTGATGTTTCCACACCATCGGCGTCATAAATTACGATCACATCCAAATCCGAATGCGCATGCAGACGCCCAGCACCCAGCGACCCCATACCCAAAACAACAGCCCCACGCCCGGGCATTGGCCCATGTTTTCGGGCAAATTCCGCACAGACACTGGGCCAAATCCCGCCAAGTGTGGCCCGTGCCAAATCGGCATATTCCCGCCCTGCTTGTTCCGCATCAATGAGGCCACGCAAAACATGCACGCCAATGCGGAAATGCCATTCTTTGCTCCAACGGCGGGACAGGTCCAATTGACGTTCATAATCGGTTTCTGCCGCCAGGCGTTGAGTAAGTTGGCTGCGCAATTCCGCTTGCCCCGGCCAATCATCCCAAAAGCTGCCCCCAATCACCGCGTCCAAAACCTGGACATTTTGAGAAAGATATTCTGACAGACTGGGCGCGGTGCCCAGAATATCGATCAACAAATCAATCATTTGCGGATTTGCACGGAACAGCGAAAACAGTTGAACGCCCGCAGGCAGTTTTGATAAAAAGCGGTCAAACGCCACCAAAGCCTGATCAGGAAAAGATGCGGCACGCAAACGCGCCATCAATTCAGGGCGCAACTCTTGAAACAGGCTATAGGCGCGTTCGCTGCGCAAGGCGGGATAACTGGGCCAGCTTTGCGTGATTTTTTCCTCATCCTCGGTTTCTTCTGCACCTATGGTTTCTGGCGCGGGCGCTTTTGCAAAGAACCCTTCGATCAGATCGTGAACCGCCTCAAACCGATCCTTCAACGCGGTTTTTAATTCGCTCGGCGCTGTATTAATCATCGCTGCCAACCGATCAAACCCCGCATCCGTCAATGGCAGATCGTGGGTTTGTGCATCATTCACCATCTGCAACCGATGTTCCAATTTCCGATGATCGCGGTAATGATGATAAAGGCCATCAGCCAAATCAGGAGTGATCCAACCCTTGGCGACCAGTTGTTGCAAACCGTCCTTTGTCCCCCGCACACGCAAATCAGGATCGCGGCCCCCTGCGATCAGCTGTTGGGTTTGGGTGAAAAATTCAATCTCACGTATGCCCCCCAGTCCCAGTTTTACGTTGTGACCCGAAATCGATGTTATGCGGCTTTGACCAATTTTTTCACGATACCCTAATCGCATGGCATGGGCATCTTGGATTGCCGCGAAATCCAAATGTTTGCGCCACACGAAAGGGCGCATTGATTTTAAAAACGCTTCTCCTGCGGCCTGATCCCCTGCGCAAACACGCGCCTTGATATAGGCCGCGCGTTCCCATGTGCGCCCTAGGCTTTCGTAATACCGTTCTGCCGCCTCAACCCCCATACACACGGGTGTGACGGCGGGATCAGGACGCAGGCGCAAATCGGTGCGAAACACATATCCATCGCTGGTAATATCATTCAACAGGGCCGTCGCGGTGCGCGTGGCCTTAATCAACGCGGCCCGTGCATCAAAAAAATCGTCAACGGGAAAACGTGCCTCGTCAAACAGGCAAATAAGATCAATGTCAGAGGAATAATTCAATTCACCCGCGCCCATTTTGCCCATGGCCAAAACGAACAACCCCGTATCGTGCGGATGTGCATCCCGCGCCAATCCCGGCAATTTACCGCGTGCGATTTGTTGTGAAATCGCATGATCAAACGCGCATTGCACCGCACGGTCTGCGAAATCGGTCAGCGTGGCGCAGACCTGTTCCACTTGCCAGATACCTGAAAAATCACACAATGCGGTCCATAGGGCCATACGACGTTTCGCAGATCGCAGGGCCGCGCCAATGTTATCAGTCTTTTCAATTTCGATGGATTGATCAATTTCGATCACGTCCAAGCGTTCGCGTAACCAAGCATCCTCTTTGCGCATAAGATCGGTCAAAAACGGACTAACGCTTGCCACTGCGCCCAAAAAGTGCTGCAGCTTTGGGTCCACACCCTCAAATTGTTGCGTTATATCATCATAGACGTCCCGATCATAAACATCGGGGCATTCGGTGATTGCAGTTGCAAAATGCATGTGGGTCTTTCAATCTTATTCATACGTGAATGAGGATAGCATGAGCAAAAGTCTAAGACGTGTCAAAGCCGCATTGGCCGAATTGGGCCTAGAGGATACAATTTGCGAAACCGCAGGTGCAACAACTGCGCAAATGGCGGCAGATGCGGTGGGTTGCCATGTGGATCAAATTGGGAAATCCATCATTTTTCAGATCTGTGCAACAGATCAGGTTGTGTTATTCATCACTGCGGGCGGACAGCAGGTAGATCGCACGAAAGCGGAAACAGTTGTCGGGACAACATTGACCAAGGCGGATGCTGCCTTGATCCGAACAACCACTGGATTTGCGATCGGGGGCGTATCGCCCGTGGGTCATAAAACACCCTGCCCCATATTTTTTGACAAAACGCTGCTGAAATATGATGTAATTTGGGTTGCGGCGGGAACACCGAACCATGTTTTCAGCATATCACCTGACTTAATTTCACAAAAAATATCCGCACAAGTATCTGATTTCATTATCTAATAAAATTAATGTAAAAATGCTTAACATTTTCCCTTGAGTGGCGAGTAACACACACCCATCTGTTGTAATGTGAAAGGGCTTCACATTTATTCTAACGGAGACAAAAATGACTTCTACCACTGACTATACTGCAGAGTATTCGAGACCATCATGGTTTGAACGCTCCGAGACATGGCTTGACCGCAAAGGTAAGGGCGCATGGATCGCCGCCATGGTCTTGGGTTTTATTTTCTTTTGGCCAGTTGGCCTTGCACTTCTTGCTTACATGATTTGGAGTAAAAAAATGTTTGGAAAATCACGCTGCTGTTCACGTTCAACACATTTCAAGGCGATGCGCCCAACAGGAAACCAAGCCTTTGATGCGTATAAGCATGACACACTGACCCGTTTGGCCAACGAACAAGAAGAGTTTCTTGCCTTTCTTGAGCGTCTTCGGCACGCCAAAGACCGCGCAGAGTTCGATGATTTTTTGAAAGAGCGCGACAGCAAAGCCAAAGCTGACGAAAAAGAAGAGGCATAATATAACTGTGGCCCCAACCTTGGGGCCACATCATTTCTATTTAGGTTCAAGGACATGCGTATCCCCTACCCACACTCACATCCAGAATTTTATGAAAGCGTTACAACAAAACGATTTTTTGCATGGCTGATTGATAGCGCAATTGTGTTGGCAATTTTGATTATCACATCACCATTTACATTTTTTGTATCGCTGTTTCTGTTTCCATTTTTCTATGCGGCGATTGATTTCATCTATCGCACGGCCACCCTGTCCATGGGATCGGCCACATTCGGCATGCGCCTAATGGCAATCGAATTGCGCCATGAAAGCGGCCATCGTTTGGATTTCATCACTTCGGTTTTTCATACCATTGGCCTTTATGTGTCCTATGCCTTTGTTTTGGTTCAACTCTTATCAATTGGCATGATGGTCATGCGCGATGATCGCAAAAGCCTGACAGATATGGTGATCGGAACCGTCATGGTGAACCGCGCGCATATCCTATACTAACGTCGCACTTGGATCAGAACTGGCGCATTGCCAAGTGATCCAAGTCTTGTTAGGCTTTCACCATGCGCCATACCTTGCCCATAGCACCGCAGTTTTATGTAACTGCACCGCAACCCTGCCCCTATCTTGAGGGGCGGCAAGAACGCAAACTATTCACGGCCCTACATGGTGATCGTGCACAGGACCTAAATGATAGCCTGTCGAAACAGGGATTTAGACGGTCACAAAACGTATTATATCGTCCGTCCTGCGTGGAATGCGCGGCCTGCATGTCCGCGCGTATTGATGTTTCAAAGTTTGAAATAAGCAAATCGCAAAAACGCGTTGCCAAGAAAAACAGGGATTTGACACGTCGCACAAATTCGCCGTGGGCCACAGAAGAGCAATATGATTTGTTCAGAACATATTTGGAAACACGTCATGCAGATGGCGGAATGGCAGATATGGATGTGTTCGAATTTGCGGCCATGATCGAAGAAACACCCATCCGCACACGCGTAATAGAATACGAACAAGATGACGATCTAAAGGCCGTGTGTTTGACGGATGTTTTGAACGATGGGCTATCCATGGTGTATTCGTTTTTTGACCCTGACTTATCGGACCGTTCCATCGGCACCTATTTAATTCTGGATCACATCAAAATGGCCCAAGAATTGGACCTGCCCTATGTCTACTTGGGCTATTGGGTGCCGGACAGCCCAAAGATGGGGTACAAGGCGCGTTTTTCGGGTTTAGAAATCTATCGCGATCGCGCCTGGACCCCCTTGGCCAAATGCGACAACATTTCATCCAGCTTGCATCCATTGAACACAGCCCCCATTGCGGAACAGGTGGCAAACCTATCCCTGCCGGGCAGCAATCCTTTGGGTGAATAACTGCGTCTTGCCCCTCTGGACGTTGGGAAAATAATACCCTATATGTTTTGTCAGGAAATAGGACGAAACACACAATGACACATCCCAATCCGCCACTTGAGGGCACACCGTTGATTGAACCGTCATCTACTGATCATCCACTGTTTAATGCCGTGGTTGAGGCATGTCGCACAGTTTATGACCCCGAAATTCCAGTCAACATTTATGATCTGGGATTGGTGTATACGATTGATATCAATGCGGAAAATGATGTTCGCCTGATCATGACACTGACCGCACCCGGATGTCCCGTGGCGGGCGAAATGCCGGGATGGTTAAACGACGCGATTGAACCCGTTGCTGGCGTAAAATCGGTCGAAGTTGAATTAACGTGGGATCCGCCCTGGGGCATGGACATGATGTCAGATGAAGCGCGTTTAGAACTAGGATTTATGTAAATGTTTGGCATTCCTGGAAATCCCCCTGTCACCTTGACCCCCGCAGCAGTGGGGCAGATCCAAAAATTGATGGATAAAGATGGCCACTGGGGCCTGAAACTTGGCGTGAAAAAGGGTGGATGTGCAGGAATGGAATACACTCTGGACTACGTCGATGGTCCAGATGCGCATGATGAAGTTGTTGAACAGGACGGCGTGCGCGTGATCATCGCACCGATGGCACAAATGTTCCTATTTGGCACGCAAATCGACTATGAAACCAGCCTGTTGGAATCTGGGTTTAAGTTTAATAACCCAAATGTCGTTGAAGCCTGCGGATGCGGTGAATCGATCAAATTTGAAGGTATGTGATTACGCCGTCATCAGGTGGATGTAGGTTTCTTCGAACCGCTTGGTCAGGTGATCACCCGCATGGATGCGTTTCCCCGACCCCAATGGTGCAACATTGGTATCGTAATTGGGGTTAAAGAACAGCGGCATTGAAATACGTTCCTGATCACTGCCACGTACGCGATGGGGCGTTGCACGTACCGCGCCATCTGTCCACATTTGCAGCATTTCACCAAAGTTGATGATAAATTCACCAGGTTCTGCAACAACGGACACCCATTGACCATCACGGCTTTGCGCCTCAAGCCCGCTAACGCCATCGGTGGCAAGCAGGGTGACACAACCGTAATCTGTGTGCGCCGCGATCCCAAAATCCTTGTCCCCCGCCCAATCTGGACGTGCAGGGTAATAATTGCCGCGCAACAGGGCCATTGGGTGCGAAAATTTATTGGTGAAATAATCACGGTCCAAATTTAACACACCTGCAATTGCCCGCAGCACATCCATCGCGACCCGCATCGCAGCAGCGTAATAATTTTTAATGACGCGCTCAAAATCTGCGGGACTGTCAGGCCATTGATTGGGCGCATAAACACTGTGCGCCGCATATGGGTGCACAGGTGAAGGCACATAACCGCTGTCAAACACCTCTTTGTAATCGGGGTTTGCATTTGGATCGACCTGTTCACTGCCCGAGCCCCCCCAACCACGATTTGATCCCGTTTTTGCCATACTAAAATGCGCTTTTTCCACTCCTGGCAGATGGAAAAACTGTCGATACATATCGGTGACTTGCACCACATCGGCCGCAGACAGCGATGTGTTATGCACGATCAAAAATCCGTACTCTTGAATCCCAGCCAACAGATCACGATTTGCGCCTGTATCATCGGCAATTAACGCCTGTAAATCAATTTTGGGGATCATTAACACTCTCTTGCATCCATGGGTCGGAATGGGCAATACCTAGGGGAAGATAAGAA
>CAXACF010000034.1:0-9178 GCA_963967125.1 uncultured Rhodobacterales bacterium
GAATATCCGCCTCTTCCCAGCGCAGTTCCATATCGGGTAGGCCCTGCATCATCATCGCGCCTGGGGCGTCCAATAGGTCCTTGTCATAATGTACCCCAAAGGTTGATCGGCAAAAACGGGAACTATCGGTCCCTATTTTGGAATTCGGCAGGTATTTTCCACGTAGAATAGAAAGGTGGTCGCAAAACATTGCGCGTAGTCGTGTGTTCATAATCTCTCCCCTTATTTTGTTGTGATGCGGACAGGCAGCGATTTGATGCCACCGACAAAGTTTGATCGCAAAAATTGATGTGGTCCTGACGCCTCGATTGACGTGATCCGTTTTGAGAGTTCTTGGAACAAAACTCTTACCTCAAGACGGGCCAACCACATGCCCAAACAAACATGCGGTCCCTGTTGTCCAAAAGAAAGGTGTTTATTTTGCATCCGTCCCAAGTTCACACGGAACGGATCGTCAAATGCGCGCTCATCACGGTTGGCGGATGCAAACCAAAATAATACTTTGTCACCAGCTTTCATGGTTTTGCCATGTGCGTTATAGTCTTGGGTCAGTGTACGCCTGAAATAGAGGGCTGGTGTGGCCCATCGGATGATTTCATCCGCTGCGGTTTCCCAAATCTTGGGATCAGTCTGCATTTGTTCCAATAGTTCGGGTTGATGGCACATCGCCTGCATGCCAGCGGCAATGGAATATCGGGTGGTATCATTGCCCGCCGCAACCAAAAGGCAAAAGAAATTTCTGAATTCTTCCTCTGAAATGATATTCCCATCTTTGTCTGGTTGACGGATCATATGCAAAATGCCGTCGTCATCGCCAGATGCCTCCTTCCGCTTTAACAAATCCTTTGCGTATAGGAACAGTTCGGCACCCGCAGGTGAATTGAATGGCATCATACGAAATTCGTCAGTATCCATTTGATCCAAAACGTGATCTGTGAAATCAGGATCAGTATTTGCAATCAGTGCATCACCTTTTTCCACCAACCAAGGCAGGTCCTCTTCTGGCAGTCCTAAAATGCGTCCCAACATACGCATTGGTAATTCGCGGGCGATGGTTTTGGTCGCGTCAAATTCATTCGCTTGTAAAACATCGTCCAAGATTTCTGCACATAGGGTGCGAATGTCATCTTCAAATTTTGCGATTACAGGGCCTGAAAACGCCTTGGCGACCTTCATCCGTGTTTTCATATGTTCAGGTGCGTCTGTTTCCTGAAATGTTCGCCGCGCTAGATATTCTTCGTAGGTCTGATCCTCCATTCGGATTCCGCGTGCCGAGGAAAACACAGCAGTGTTGCGGTTCATTTCACAGATATCTTGGTGCCTTGTGATGGACCAAAATCCAATCCCATCGTTGTAATCCGTCCAATGAATTGGGTCCGTATCCCGCAAGCGGCGGAATGTGTTGTGTGGAACGCCATTGGTAAACGTGTCATGATCCGTGAGATCGGCAAGTCCATCATCAGTTGGTGTCCAAGTTGTCATGCGCATTCCTGTTGTGTTGTTGTTTTACCCCACGCTAATGTAAGCATACCGCAAAGAGAGGTAAGTCTATGAAAATTGCCATTCTGATGACCAATACAGACGAAAGCGATTTCGCCGCGCGTCATCCCAAAGACGGCAAAAAATTCACCGATTTTATTCAACTCGTGCGCCCAGAATGGGAAACACTTGTCTTTTCTGTCAAGGATGGGGATTTCCCGTCTGATATTGCAGAATTTGATGGTTTTATAATCACGGGTAGCCCTGCATCGGTTAGGGACGATGCTGACTGGATCCAAAGGTTGATGTCCTTGATCCAAGAAATCCATGTGAACAAGATTCCTATGTTTGGTGCTTGCTTCGGTCATCAGGCAATTGCTGTTGCCTTGGGTGGCACCTTGGCACGAAATCCGCAGGGATGGGGTCATGGTGTTTTGCGTACTTGGGGCATGGAACCATTTCCATGGGGGGATCAAATGGGGGAAATTGATCTTTACGCTTCGCATATTGAACAGGTATCTGAACTGCCCCATGGTGCCTGCAGAATTGCGTCTTCTGAGGGGTGTGAAAACGCGGGGTTCGTATTGGGTGACCATATCTTTGCGATCCAACATCATCCCGAAATGACGCATGATTTCATTTCTGCCTTGGTTGATGAATTGGCAGACTATGTTGGAAACGACGTCACCAAGCACGCCAGAACTGAACTGAGCACCCGCCGTGCGGATCGTGAACAATTTGCACAATGGGTTGCCCAATTTATTGAACATGGCGCGTCCAAACGTCCCTCATAATTTGACCACCCCCTCGGCGATCCAATGATCCAGAATGGCAAGCGCTGTTTCTGAAAACTCTGGATCGTTGATATGACAGTCCAACTCTATCAACTCTACATTTTTTGGGCGGGTTTCACGCGTTTCCTGAATAAAGGCGTCCAACCCCTGTTTGTCGTGTAGCGGTGCGCCTTCTCGGTCCCATTCGTTGCAGCCGTGGGTCGGCATGATGTATGTCGTTTTACCCTGCGCCCCTGTTAATCGTTCGTTGAATTCCCGCGCAACTTGACGACGTTCATCATCGTTCAAAACGATTGAGGTGATCAGGCGATTATGGGCATGGCTTTCACGATCTTGGAAGTGTGCTGGGATGTCTTGCCATCCGATCAAATCGACCAAATCATAACATGCAGGCGCGATAATTTGTGGTATCCCTGCCTTGCCCGCATTTGTCATACGGTCAGGCCCGGCCGTAATCCCAGACGCAAAGATCTGGTTACAGATTTCTTGGGGGGCAAAATCCATTACCGCTGCAAATTGCCGCTGCGATGCAAGGGATTCGAACGCCCGTCCGCCCATTCCAGTGGCGTGAAACACGGCCACCTCGAACCCGCGTTTTTCCAATTCTGGCTTAAGTGTCACCATATAATGCAGGATCGTTTTGCCAAACGACGTCATGCCGATCAGGGGTTTTTCGCGTTTGGGGGCCTCAACTGCGCGGGCGGCACCCAATACGGCGCCTGCGGCCTGGGACAGGGATGATTTGCAGATCGAATTCAAACCATACAATCCCCCTGCCCAAAGGATCATTTGGACGTCCGCCGCCAAGCGTTCAGGGGGCAGCATTGCTGAAAATGAAACAGTGGAAACGATGTATTTCGGAACACCAAGAGGCAGAGCCTGACAAACATCTAAGGCCAAATCTGTTCCCATACTACCGCCCAGAATGATGGCACCGTGAATGCGACCCGCAAGATAAAGTTCCAGTGCCTTGGCCGCTGCGCCATTTGCCATGATCTGCATTGCGATGTTTTCATCTTCGCTTGCAATTGCGGCCTCAATACTGCTGCCACCTGTTTTCGCGATGTCGTGTTTTGAAATATCGGTAGGAACACTTGGATCGCCCAGAACGCTCACGTCCATTGTTAAAACACCGCCTCCTTGGGCACGAATGCGATCACACAAATAATTTAATTCGTCATCCTTTGTGTCATATGTTCCGATGACTAGGATCGTTTTATCAGACATAGAAATCCCCTTAATCGCTATTTTCGTTTCCCATGAATTGTTCCGACAAAAGCCGAGCGCGTTCAATAAAATGCCGCGAGCGTGCAGCCGCATTTTCAATATTTGGACGATCAACGATCCAACCCACATAGGTCAGACTGCGCAGCACAAGGAACATCAGAACAAATCGCGGATCTAAATCACGTCGTGTTCGATACCCCTCCATCAGCGCTTTGGCCTTATCCTGAAAATCATGGGTTTCGATTTGCTTCAACAGAATGGTCGCGATGTCGAATAATCGAAATCCAAACCCACAATCATCAAAATCCAAAAACGTGATGTCATTTTCGTCAATCATAATGTTGTCGGGGATCAGATCCGCGTGGATCAGGCCATAATCAAGCGTATCCTCTAAATGCGAAAGCGCCTCATTCATTTGGTCTTGGATTTGGGTGAAGATATAACGTTCATCGGGCAGCAGATCAGGATTATCCCAAAACCGTCCCCAAAACGGTTGCGGCCCAACAAGGCCCGACCGGTCCCAAGAGTGTCGTGAAAAGTTTTTGGGCCGGGACCATGCATCCGCTGCATCATGGAATTCGGCCAGACGAATTCCAAGGTCATGATAGATTTGTGTGATCCTGTCGGAACTGGGGTCCGCCGCTAAAACATCCGACATCGTTTGTCCCGAAACCCAGCTGATCGCCGTGAAATGATCCCCTGCGTGAGCAATGACAAAACGATCGTCCTTGGCGGCAATCGCATCTGGCACGCTGCAGTTCGCAGCCTTCATCGCGTGCATTAAGCAGAGTTCGGATTCAATTCCCGCCACATCCTGATACCCAGTTCGATGTTTGCGAATAACGATTTTGCCCCGCCCAGTTTCTGCGCAATAGATCGTGTTTTCGCGCGAAGCAAGTAATTGAAAACTGTCCGGATCAAAGTCCCAGTATTGCGTCAGATCTGGGCCAAGGTTGTCCATTACAATGTGCTTTCGACTTGGCTGAGGACATGATCAAAGACTTCGATCATGAGATCAGCGTTTTCAATGGAAAATGGCATGGGCGGGCGCATTTTTGTGGTGTTGTAATGGATGCCCAATTTATTCATTAAAACCCCATTTTGGCGCATTAGATTTGCAACCTCATTTGCGATGTCTGTCGCGGGTGTTTTGTTGGATTTATCCAACACTAACTCGGTTCCAAAAAACAAACCCTTGCCGCGCACATCGCCGATGATTGGATGGGTTTCGGATAACCGCGAAAGCTCTGCCTTGGCATAGGCGCCAACACGGTCTGCATTATCCATCAGGTTTTCAGTTTCGATAACATCCAATACTGCGTTTGCCGCGGCTACGGAAACAGGGTTGCCACCAAATGTATTGAAGTATCTGAAGGATGTGCGAAATGCGGAGATGATATCATCTGTCGTGATGACGGCCGCAACAGGATGGCCGTTACCCATGGGTTTTCCCAATGTGACGATGTCGGGGGTAAATCCCTGATATTGATGACCCCACATATGCGAACCAATCCGCCCGAACCCTGGTTGAACCTCATCCGCGATCAGCAGGCCACCCGCATTCTTCACGGCCTTAACCGTTGGGTCCAGCCAATTTTCAGGTAAATCGGGAAACCCCTCATTTGCAAAGAATGGACAAATCAACAGCCCTGCAAACCCGATCCCAGAGCGTTCCAGATCATCAATGGCGTTTTCTACATGACGTGCGAAGTCTTCGGCATGTTGTTCTGGTGTCATTTCATGTGGTGGGCGGTAACTGTCGGGCGCGGGAACAAAGCGAATATGGTCTGTTTGCGATGTGCTGGCCCGATTGGTCGACGAGAGGGCCGCAACCGCAGTTGTATTCCCGTGATATGTGTGATCGGTCACAATAATTCCGCGTTTGCCCGTTACCGCCTCTGCCATACGCAGCGCAATATCGTTGGCCTCTGATCCCGTGCAAACGATGATCATACTGGACAAGGGGTCATCAAATTTTGCGACCAAACGCTCCGCATATGACAGGATCCCATCGTGTAGATAACGTGTGTGGGTGTTTAGCGTGGCGGCCTGTTTTGCAATCGCCTCAACCACATGTGGGTGACAATGCCCAACGTGGGGGACGTTGTTATAGCAATCAAGGTATTTGCGCCCATCTGCGTCATATACCCAAACACCCTGTCCCCGCACCAGTTGGACTGGATCATCATAAAACAGGGACATATTCGGCCCTAACAGGCGTCTGCGTTTATCGATCAGATTATTTGTCACGGCGTGAATACCTTAGATGAGAGCGTCGAACAGATTTTGATCGTGTGTTCATGATACGGGTTTGACGGTTCTTTAAATAGAAACCAAAATTCGTTGACGCGTGTTTGTTTGCGAATTTTTCTGCCTTGATTTCCCGACGCTCTGCCAAAACACGTCGGACATGCAGGATCAGAACCCCAACAATCATCAGAAACAGGATAAATGCGATTGGACGATCGATGAAATCAAGTGGTTCTTTCACACGCGCCATTCCCGCACGCAGCTTTACTTCCATAATGCCACCCAACACCATTCCAAGGATAATGGGGACGACAGGCAGGCTAAGGCGTTTTAAGGCAAAACCAATCACCCCAAAAAGTGCCGCGATGATGCAATCCGTTATCGAATTGCGAAGCGAATACACCCCAACAAAGCTAAGCGTTAGGATGATGGCGCCCAAAAAGCGATTAGGGATTTTCACCACGTTTATGATGCTGTTCGTCGCGAAAATCAGGAAGATCAACACCAATACATTTAGGATCAAAAGCGCGATGTAGAGCGCCACTACGAAATCCATTTGATTGGCGAACAGTTGCGGACCAGGTACGACGTTATGCACATAGAACACTGATAGCATCATGGCTGTTAACGCCTCACCAGGTATACCAAGCGCAAGCAGAGGCACCATGGCAGCCGCAGGCACAGCGTTATTTGCGGTTTCTGATGCAATTAATCCTTCGCTTGATCCGCGACCAAAATCTTCGGGCCGTTTTGAACTGCGCTGGGCATAGGAATAACTTAGGAATTGTGCGGTGAATTCCCCGACACCTGGAATCATGCCCATTGTGACACCAAAACTGCCCGAAACGGCAGCAATGCGGGGGTGTTTGGCCAATTCTCGCAATCCCTGCAACATGCCACCGCGCAGTTTTGTGAGGCGGATTTTTTCGTCATCCCCGTTCAAAAGATAAAATGCCTGCGAAAGCGCAAAAAGCCCCAAGACCACAACAATCAGATCAATGCCACCTGATAAAAATGACTGATCAAACGTATACCGTTTCGTGTATTTCACGGGCTCAAGTCCCACGGTGTTCAGGAATATCCCAAAACAAACGAGCGCGGCCGCGATTAGGGTTTGCCCACGGTGCACAACAATCACCAAAATCAATCCCAGCAGTGCTGCCAAGAATATTTCACGCGATCCAAATAGGGGCGCAATTTTTGCCAAAGTCGGCGCAAACAAAATCAGGCAGATCACCGAAAATACGCCGCCGAAAAACGATGCGGAATAGGCAAGCGATAATGCACGCCGCGCCTCTCCTCGGGTGGTCATGGGGAAACCATCATAGGTGGTTAATGCATTGACTGCGGTTCCAGGCGTATTGATGAGGATCGCAGGGATCGCGCCGCCGTACATTGACGATCCGTAAATGCCCAACAGTGTGGTTAAACCCACAATTGGATCCATGGAAAATGTCGCGGGCAATAGGATTGCAATTGCAACGGCAGGGCCGACACCCGGGATCGCGCCAATCACAACACCACCGACAGAACCGACCAGCAGCGCAAGGATCACATCCCATCGCATCAAGATCTCTAAGGCTGAAACTAAAACGTCCATCTCAATCCTCAGAAATTTAGAATGAAAAAGCTGCGCAAGGCGTTTGGAAGGAATTCATAAACTGCACCACCTGGTATTTTTACCTCGAGGAACGATTTAAAAATAACGACAATGCTAAATCCTATTCCCGCAGCATAGGCGATCATTTTTTTATTTTGGTATCCTGCGCGGTATGCAAGCGCAGGTAAAAATATGAGTGTGCTGATCAAATATCCTAGGTTCGGGACCAGCCAAACATAGGCAATGAACCAGATACAGTATTCAATGACTTGTAACCAACGCTTGGCCTCTTGCAGATCAACGTGTAAGATCCTGCGTCGCGGCAGTCGCCATAAATGTAGGCCTGTGAAAAATACCATACCAGTTAGGGCAATCATCGGCCAAAGACGGGGTTGGGCGGCAAATTTGGTTTTCTTGATCCACTTTGTTTGATCGCCCAATTGCGAAATAAGCAAGATTGATAAAGCCAAAAACAGAAGCGCAAAAATCAATTGACCACGAATGGGCCCTTTGAAACGACGCTCTTCAACGGAATCTCCGCGCATGTAACCTGCCCGTGGTGGATGGGGTCGGGCATGGCCCGACCACCGTTGTTTAATCTAACAATGCACCGATGCGGTCCATGGTTGCAATGTCGTTTGCAACGCGTGCCGCACTGTCATTGGCATCTTGCCAATAAACCAATGCACCTGTTTCTTTGGCAACCGCTTGTGCACGGTCTGACATTACAGTTTCTTTGGCAACTGCGATGATTTTGTCGCGCACATCCTGTGGTGTTTCTTTGCGAACAAACAGTCCGTTCCACAATGCGATGTTCAGCGCTGGGTCCAGTTCACCAATCGCTGGGGCATCTGGCACCAATGGAATGCGCGCATCTGTGATTGATGTCAGAACCTTCACACTATCCAAACATGGTAGGATAAGTTGAAGTGTTGTGTTGATCACATCCGCATCGCCAGATGCCAATGTGTTACAATCAAGCGCGTCAAATGCTGCGTCTGATCCCCACTCGAACCCTGCATTTTTTGCAAATGCTTTTGTAACTTGAGTCGGTGTCAATGGATCACCAAAGTGGCCAAGCGCAACATCGTTTGATTTTGCGTATTCTGCCAGTTCCTGCATCGAAGAATACGGTGCATCCCCTGCTGCTGCGATCACGAATGGATACGTCAAAAAGATGCCAAGCGGGTCAAAGCGTTCTGGTGTCAGATCGTCGATCCCGATCTGGTGGCCGACAACTGGAACACCAATCACGAAAGAGCCGACCATGTATCCATCTGCAGGTGCGTTTGCCACTTCAATCGCGCCTGGGAATGGTCCGCCACCACCGCCTGGTTTGTTAACAACTGCCGCGGATGTTCCGTATGCTGCTTGGAAATCCTCGGCAATCATACGTGTTAGCACATCTTCCAAATCGCCTGGAGGCCATGGAACGACGAAAGTTACGGGTTTTTCTGGATATTCTGCCATTGCGGTGCCTGCCAACGCAGACATTGCAATTGCCGCTGCTCCGCAAAGCAGTTTCGTTGCGGTCATAGTAGTCTCCCTGTTTACCATATCGGTTTATTATATGAACCAATGGTTCTTTTTCAGATTGACAGAGCCTGCGTCTTTCTGTCAACAAAAAACAGAGTTAACCGAAAAAGACACATAACATTCATCTATCGCCAAACGAGCAGCAAGGGTAATTTCCATGGGAACAACATCTAAAGCACTGAGTTTGCTTAGATTGTTTTCGAGCAGTCAGCCTGAAATCGGGTTGACCGAATTATCGCGCCAATCGGGAATGAATAAGGCGACCGTCTACCGTTTGATGAGTGATTTGGCG
>CAXACF010000035.1:0-9091 GCA_963967125.1 uncultured Rhodobacterales bacterium
GATCTCAGACGCAGATTTATGGGAACAACGATTTGCGGCGCTTGCGGCCAATGACGTGATCACCAGCCTTGATCCAAATGCACGCCCAGTGGTGGTAAAAGACAAGGAGCCGTATGTTGCCCGCCTGCTGCGTATTATGAAACATGCGCGCGTTCTGAAACTTTCTGACGAAGATTTGGAATACTTGGCCCCTGATCAGCAATTGATGGATGCCTTTGAACACATCTGTTCTGAAACGCAGGCCGCTATTATCATTTTAACCAAAGGCGCTGATGGCGCAGTTGTTCGTTGTGGATCAACACAGTTTGACGTTGCTGCGGCACAGGCAAATCCATTGGTGGATACGGTGGGTGCTGGAGATACATTTATGGGCACGTTATTGGTTGAGATTTCTAAAACGGGCCTATCTGCGTCAAAACTGGGCTCCATCGCAAAAGACGATTTAACACGGATCGTGACACGCGCAGCAAAGGCCGCTGCCCTAAATTGTCAAAGCGCAGGCTGTAATCCACCCTATGAACAGGATCTGTAGTTTGACGCATATGTAGCGCGTCATATTGCAACGTTTCTGATTACCCAATTGAATTTTCTATCCGCATCCTGTATGCGGACGCTGTCATTCACAATAAATGCTGCGTCTGCATAGTAACCAAAACGTAAGACACGACGCGGCTTTGACGAAAGCTTCCGTAAGGCTTGAAAGGTAGGAAATTTATGACCGATACAGCAAACTCCGATATATTGTATACAATTGTAGACGAAGCACCCGAATTGGCGAGTGCATCGCTACTGCCCATCATCCGTTCATTTGCTTCTGCGGCGGGCGTGACTGTCGGGACAAAGGACATTTCACTTGCTGGACGAATCATTTCCGCCTTCCCCGAATTTTTGACAGAAGAGCAGCGCCAGACCGATGATTTGGCCGCCCTTGGTGAATTAGTAAAAACACCATCTGCGAATGTTATCAAACTTCCCAACATTTCCGCATCTGTTCCACAATTAAGTGCGGCGATTGCCGAACTACAGGAACAGGGCTATGCGCTTCCTGATTACCCAGAAGAGGCATCAACAGACGAAGAAAAATCAATTCGTGCGCGGTATGATGCGATCAAAGGATCAGCTGTAAACCCCGTTCTTCGCGAAGGTAACTCAGACCGCCGTGCGGCACGTGCAGTTAAAAACTACGCGATGAAAAACCCACACTCTATGGGTGAATGGGTCAGCACATCAAAAACACACGTGGCCTCAATGGATGGCAATGACTTCCGTTCAAACGAAGTATCCGCCACTGTTACCGACGCGCAAGCCGGTCCTGCGAAAATCGAATTCACAGATGCAGATGGTAACGTAAGCGTCCTAAAAGACGGCATCGACATCCTGCCTGGAACAGTTGTTGACGCGACATTCATGCGTGCATCTGCCCTACGTGATTTCCTACGCAGCGAAATCGCCAAAGCAAAAGAAGAAGGCGTGTTATTTTCGTTGCACATGAAGGCGACAATGATGAAGGTGTCTGATCCGATCATCTTTGGTCATGCTGTTTCAGTCTTCTTTGAAGAAGCCTTTGAAAAGCACGCTGATGCGCTTGCGGCGGCTGGCGTAAATCCAAATTCAGGTCTGGGTGATGTTTTGGACCGTATTGAGGACCAACCTGAAATTTTGGCTGATTTCGACGCAATCATGGCCGACAAGGCACCGATGTACATGGTTGACAGTGATCGCGGCATCACAAACCTACACGTCCCATCAGATGTCATCATCGACGCATCTATGCCGGCGGTCATCCGTGCAGGCGGCAAAGGTTGGGGACCAGATGGCAAACCAGCAGACACAAAATGTGTGATCCCAGATAACTGCTATGCGCCCGTTTACGATGAAACAATCAGCTATTTCAAAGAAACAGGTGCTCTTGATCCAACAACATCAGGCGCAGTTGCCAACGTTGGCCTAATGGCACAAAAGGCAGAGGAATACGGCAGCCACCCAACAACATTTGAAATTCCTGCGAACGGCACCATCCGCTATATCGTTGCAAATGGTGATGTATTGCACGAACAAGCCGTGGAAAAGGGTGACATTTGGCGTTCATCAAGTGTGCGCAAAGCACCGATCGAAGATTGGGTCCGTCTGGGCATTTCCCGTCAGGCAGCCACTGGATCACAAGCGATTTTCTGGTTGGACGAAACACGTGCGCATGACGCCGAACTTATCAAATACGTCACTCCAATTTTGGAGGCAGAGGGCGTTGCAGATAAATTCCAAATCCTTGCGCCACGCGAAGCAACCCGCGTTACTTTGGAAACAATCCGTACTGGGGCCGACAGCATCGCGATCAGCGGCAATGTATTGCGGGATTACCTAACCGATTTGTTCCCAATCCTTGAATTGGGCACATCTGCGAAAATGCTATCAATCGTAAAATTGATGCAGGGCGGCGGGATGTTTGAAACGGGTGCTGGTGGTTCTGCACCAAAGCACGTTCAACAGTTGGTCGAAGAAAACCACTTGCGTTGGGACAGCCTTGGTGAATTCTGCGCATTAGGCGAAAGCTTGGGCTTCTTGGCGGATGTTACAGGCAATTCCAAAGCAGCGGTCCTTGGCGCAGCGGTGGATGTTGCTACACAAGGGATCTTGGACAACAACAAATCCCCAGCCCGCAAAGTTGGCCAAACTGACAACCGCGACAGCCATTATTTCTTTGCCCTATATTGGGCAGAAGCATTGGCGGCACAAACGGATGACGCCGAAATCGCAGCCCATTTTGCACCAATTGCAAAAGCGTTGTCTGACGGCCAAGAGGCAATTTTGGCAGAATTGGCAAGCGTTCAGGGTGCACCTGCGGATATTGGTGGATATTACCACCCAGATCGCGCGAAATTGGCAAAAGTCATGCGTCCAAGCGCAACCCTAAACAGCATCATTGGCTAAGCCTAATCATGTATATGAACGATGAAAGGCGGCCCTTGGGTCGCCTTTTTATTTGCGCAGACGCTGCGACAAATCCCGCAGAATTTGCACAAATGCGCTGCGTTCAACATCGGGTGTCGCATTCGCCAAGGTGAAAACGCCCACAGGACCCGCAAGCAGATCAGATTGCAACGGACAACTGATCAAGGATCCATTCAGTAATTCATCCATCACGACACCACGCGATATAAACCAAATATAATCGGACCGTTGAACGATACGGCGCCCAATCGGTAGCGATACAGTTTCAACAGCACCCTGCGCCCCTGTCATTCCGATACTGGTCAAATATCGTTCAACAGTCGGACGAATAACCGCGCCCTTGGGCGGCATAACCAATGGATAGTTCAGAAAATGATCAGAGGGATGATCGGCGATCAAAATTGGATGATCAGGACGCACAACACATACGACATCCTCGGAATAGAATTGCTCAAACGCAATGTCGGTCAGCAAATCAGCATCGGGCATACGACCGACCACCAGATCCAATTGTCCATCGCGCAATTGATTGAACAGCATCCAATTGGGCCCTGTACGCACCTTTAGCTGACTGTTCGGTGTGTCCTTGGAAAAGGTTAAAACAGCGTCCGGCACCAATTCGGTCGCAGCGGTGGGCAGCGATCCGATGCGCAGTTCGCGCCTTCGTGTTTCTTTGCTTAATCTATCTTTGGCTTTGGACAATTCCAACCACGATGCGGCTGCGTGATTTTGAAAAATGCGCCCCTGTTCATTCAACTGCAACCGCCGTCCAACACGATCAAACAATGGTGTTTGCAGCAACTCTTCCAATTCTTTGATCGTTTTTGAAACCGCGGGCTGCGTTATATTTAAGGAGGCCGCCGCCAAAGACACACTCTCAACGCGCGCGACCTCAAGAAAACATTTGATATGTCGAAGGCGAAGTGCCTGATCCCAATTCATAACTTATAGGTTATAATATATACAAAATTTAACAATACAATGTTTCATAATTTTATGATTATCTGATCCCGATTGCGAAAGGAAAGATCATGAGTGAACGATATGATGCGGGCATGAAGGTGCGCCGACAAGTGTTGGGCGATGCACATGTTGATCGCGCAACTGCCGCGAAAACCGAATTTGATGCACCGTTCCAAGATATGATCACAGAGGGGGCATGGGGCACCGTGTGGGACAGTGATGGACTGACCCATCGCGAACGATCCATCCTAACGATTGCGCTTTTGGCAGGGGCCGGAAATTTTGAAGAAGTGGCCATGCACATTCGCGCAACTGCGAACACGGGCGCAACCCCCGAAGATATCCGCGAAGCATTTATGCATGTCGCGATTTATTGTGGGGTGCCAAAGGCCAATCACGCCTTTAAGATCGCAAAAGAGACATACAAAGAAATGGGAATTTCCCTATGACCAAAAAAAACACCTATACGGGCGAATTTTATCAGCGCGATCGCTATATGCATCCACCCGCTTACGCTGAAATCTACAAAACATCCGTTCCGCGTTCACCAAAGCAAGCGCTTATTTCAATCGAGAATTCCCTGTCTGAAATCACGGGGCCGAAGTTTGGGCACAATGATTTGGGCGAATTGGATAATGATCTGATCAAAAACTATGCCCAGACAGGGGATGCCATCGGTGAACGCATCATCGTGCACGGGCGGGTTTTGGACGAAAATGGCCGCCCTGTTCCAAATACATTGGTCGAAATTTGGCAGGCAAACGCAGGTGGCCGCTATCGCCATAAGAAAGATATGTATCTGGCCCCGATTGATCCAAATTTCGGCGGATGTGGGCGCACGATGACCGATGAAGATGGCTATTATTTTTTCCGCACGGTCAAACCGGGCGCCTACCCTTGGCGCAACTGGGTAAATTCGTGGCGTCCCGCACATATTCATGTGTCTGTTTTTGGGACGGCTTTTGCGCAGCGTCTTATTACCCAACTCTATTTCGAGGGTGATCCCCTGATCAAGAAATGCGCCATCGTGAACACAATCCCAGATCAGGATGCAATTGATGGATTGATCGCACCACTGGACATGAATGCGGGCGTGCCATTGGATTGTTTGGCCTATAAATTCGACATTGTTTTGCGCGGTCGTCGTTCGACCCTGTTCGAAAACCGTTTGGAGGGAAATTGATATGCCACAGAACCTAAATTACCTGCGCGAAACGGCATCTCAAACGGCGGGTCCCTATGTGCACATCGGCCTTGCTCCTGGTGCCGCTGGGTTTGAGCTTTTTGAAAAAGAATTGGGACAGGATATCGCAGGGCCCAACGCCAAGGGTGAACGTATTACCATTACAGGACGCGTATTGGACGGCACTGGGTCACCTGTTCGTGATGTTTTACTAGAAACATGGCAGGCGAATGCCGCGGGCATCTATGCCCATGACGAAGATCCACGACATAGCGAAGTGGAACAGGGTTTTTTAGGCTGGGGACGTGTTATTTCCGATTTCGACAGCGGTGAATTCGTGATCAACACAATCAAACCCGGCGCCACCCCTGGCCGCAATGGCGCAACGCAGGCGCCGCACATCAATTTATGGATCGTGGCACGGGGAATAAATGTGGGCCTAAACACGCGGATCTATTTTGAAGAAGACAGTGATGCACACGCCAGTGATCCGATCATAAATCTAATCGAACAGCTTCATCGTCGTGACACTCTGCTTGCTACAAAAACGGGTGAGAATACATATCATTTCGATGTTGTCCTCCAAGGTGAAAACGAAACGGTGTTTTTTGATGTCTAACAATCCATGTATTATTTGTGTTGCGATAACTGGCTCTGTCCCAACCAAGGCCGCGAACCCCTCGGTTCCGATTTCGGTAGAAGAACAAATCGAAAGCACGCACGAGGCATTCGAAGCAGGTGCAAGTATCTGTCACGCACATGTGCGCAACGATGACGAAACGCCATCAAGCGATCCTGAAAAATTTGCGCGTCTGAAAGAGGGTTTGGAAAAACATTGCCCGGGTATGATTATCCAATTTTCCACGGGCGGACGATCAGGCGCGGGGAAGACACGCGGTGGCATGTTGCCATTGGCGCCCGATATGGCATCGCTGACCGTTGGTTCAAACAATTTCCCAACCCGCGTTTACGAAAATCCACCTGATCTTGTGGATTGGTTGTCTGCCGAAATGCGCGAGTACAAAATCAAGCCAGAGATTGAAGCGTTCGATCTAAGCCATATTCACCATGCGGTGAAAATGAATGCGGACGGTCGGATCCCTGGCAAGCTTTATATACAGTTTGTTATGGGCGTTAAAAATGCGATGCCTGTGGATCGCGACGTTTTTGACTATTACGTAAAAACCGTCAAACGCCTTGCGCCCGATGCGCAATGGTGCGCGGCAGGGATTGGCAAAGATCAAATCACATTGAATGATTGGGCCGTATCAGCAGGTGGGCACGCCCGAACGGGCCTTGAAGATAACGTACGCCTTGATCGTGAAACACTGGCCCCATCAAACGCAGCATTGGTGAAACGTGTGGTTGAGCTATGTGACAAATATGAACGCCCTGTCGCGACATGGCAGCAGGCGCGTGAAATTCTGGAACTGCGTCCCGCGTAGATCACTCGGCAGATAGGAGAGCACCGTGCAAGAAATCCAGTTAAAGGCACGCCCCGAAGGCGCCCCCAAGAAGAGTGATTTTGCACTTGTCGATTTGACCACACCTGAGTTGGAATCTGGTGACATACTGGTCGAGGTAGATTGCTTTTCTCTTGATCCATATATGCGGGGTCGGATGGATGATGCAAAATCCTATTCAGCACCCGTTGCGTTAAACACACGTATGGAAGCAGGCGGCGTTGGACGCGTCATCGAGAGTGCATCAGATCGGTTTAAGGTAGGCGACTACATCTTTGGCATGACAGGATGGGCGTCACATGCTGTTCTGCAGGACAAGCTCGTCCGTAAATTGGATATCGCCCCAGAACACCTTAGCCGCGCTTTGGGTGTGCTGGGAATGCCCGGTTTCACGGGATGGTTTGGCCTTACCCAACATGGTCGACCCAAAGCGGGCGAAACTCTGGTCGTGGCGGCCGCAACTGGCCCTGTGGGGTCAATGGTGGGCCAATTGGCGAAACGCGCGGGTCTTCGTGTCATTGGGATCGCGGGAAGTGATCAGAAATGTCAAGTTGCGGTAAATGAATTCGGATTTGACCACTGTATAAATCACCGTGGTTTTGAAACCGCAAAGGCGTTGCGCTTGGAACTAGCCCAACACGCCCCAGACGGAATTGACATCTATTTCGAAAATGTCGCGGGCCCTATCCTTGAAGCCATTTTACCGTTGATGAACGTGCATGGGCGTATCCCAGTTTGCGGAATGATCAGCTGGTATAACGCAGGCCGTTTGGGTGGTGATGCATCAATTGAAACATTAAGTGCACCGAAAATTTGGCGTACCATCTTGGTGAACCGATTATCTGTCAACGGCTTCATCATATCAGATCATTGGGATCACTTTTCCAACTTTTTGAATGAGGTCACGCCACTGGTAAACAATGGGCAAATCAAATTCATAGAAGATGTCACGGCAGGATTAGAAAATGCACCAAAAACGTTTATCGGAATGCTAGATGGCAACAATTTTGGAAAAACGGTGATCAAATTGCGCTGATCATTCTTTGCAAACTTTGTTTTTATCACCCGTTTGCGACTGTGTGCACAGCTTACATGATTTTGGCTACGCACTGTAACTATTACTTGGTTAACCGATCTAATTTCTTTTCAATCGTGTCCAAACGCAACATTAACTCATCACGGTGTGCCAGTACCTCGGCATGTTCATCTTCGTGGTGGGCATCCTGCATAGAGTTCACAATCAAACCAACCAAAAGGTTCACAACCGCAAAAGTGGTGACGACAATAAATGGAACGAAAAACACCCAAGCGTATGGATAAACTTCCATAACGGGACGAACGATCCCCATGGACCAACTTTCAAGTGTCATAATCTGGAACAAGCTGTAAGCCGATAGTCCAAGGGTTCCAAACCAATCTGGAAAGCTTGCCCCAAACAACTTGGTGGAAATAACAGATCCAATATAAAAAATGATGGCCATCAACAAAAAGACCGAGGCCATACCCGGCAGGGCCGTAATAAATCCCTCGACCACACGCCGTAACCGCGGTGCTGTTGAAATTACGCGCAATACGCGGAATATCCGCAACGCGCGTAAAACCGTGAATGATCCGCCTGTCGGAACAAGCGATACCGCGACGACCAATGTATCAAAGATGTTCCACCAATTTGTGAAAAACCGAAACCGATACGCAATGAGTTTTAGTGCAAGTTCAACAACAAAGATAAAAAGGCATACCTTATCCAACGATTGGATAAGTCCTCCAAAATTCGACATCACCGTTTCTGATGTCTCAAGACCCAAAATGATTGCATTAAATATGATCACGCAAATAATGAAATTTCGCACCTGCGTGCTTTCAATGAATTTCGTCAGTTTGGTCATGGTTCAATTATATTTTTTGAGGCGTTATCTTTTACATGCAATTAATCAGGTTACACAGATTTGCAAGCAGTAGGTTTTCAAAAATATAGTCGCTTCCATATGTCTTTACGACTTTGAGTTTAAAAACGCAGCTATAGCAAAAATCAGCACAACAAACGATTTAACGATCAATGGTAACGTCGTGGTGAAATCTGAAGCTGAGCTTGATAATTTCATCAGGTCGGCAAGGACTGCAATCACACCAATCGCAAGCGCACTTCCCAACAGTTTTTTCTTCATATCAGCAAGCGTAATATCGGATGCCACACCGTAATCGTGCTGCATTTCGTTTGGTTGCGCTCTATTGTCTACAAGTTGTCGATAAGACGCCAAAGCCACAATGATCAATAGGTTGACGATCAACACCGCATCAACCAATTTCAGAGCGAATAGGATCGTGTCATTGGTCGTCAGGGAGAGCACATTATTGAATTTGTAGATTAATTCACGAGCGACTGTGATGCCCAGCAAAACTAAACCAGCCAATAAAGCAAACAAAAAGGGAATGACCATTACAACGCTTGCTTTGAGGGTTCGTTCTATAAACATCTTTGGTCCTGTCAGATAAACTTTCCAATCCAATTGTACACCTAACATAAGGCGCACGT
>CAXACF010000036.1:0-9087 GCA_963967125.1 uncultured Rhodobacterales bacterium
TATGAACGTAATGCACCTGCGCGTTTTGAATATGGGGTGCCCGACAGTTTCCGCGCCGATTTGTTCCCATTGGATTTGGAACGGATTGAAGAAGAATACATGTCCATGATCCACCGTATTCCGTCAACCGAAGAGGTGGGTCTAAAGGACGACTATAACGGTCCGATCTGCTATACACCTGATGGTAACCCATTGGTTGGTCCTGCACCTGGTTTGCGCAACATGTGGTTGGCCGAAGGATTTTCATTCGGCATCACCGCAGCGGGTGGCACAGGATATTACCTTGCCCAGATGATGGTTGAAGGTGAGGCAGAAATCGACATGGCGTCGCTTGATCCAAAACGCTACGGGTCATGGATGACGACCGAGTATGCCGCGCGCAAAAATGAAGAATGTTATGAACATGTTTACATCCTTCACCATCCAGATGAAGAGCGCGAGGCCTGCCGCCCATTGCGCACAGCCCCTGCCTATGATCGTCAAAAGGAACTGGGCGCCCAATTCGGTTGTGTGAATGGTTGGGAACGTCCAAACTATTACGGTCCGTTGGATGCCTCGGACAGCTTTGATCACGATGCGCGCAGTTTCCGCCGTGGTGGCTGGTGGCAATATGCCAAGGACGAGGCCAAAGCGGTTCGTGAAGGCGTTGGTTTGATTGACGCAACAGCATTCACTAAACACCTGCTAAAGGGTCCTGGTGCGACACAATTCTTGGATTGGTTCACCTGTAACAAACTGCCCAAGGTGGGTCGTATCAATCTGACCTATGCGCTGACAGGTGCGGGCACAACACGTACGGAATATACCATTGTCCGCATTGCGGAGGATGAATATTACCTTGTGTCTGCAGGCGCATGGCAAGCCTATGACAGCGATTATCTGCAAAAAGCGGTCGAAGACAAAATCCCTGAATTTGGATATATGTCCGTGCAGGATGTCACATCACAATGGGGCGTATTCGCCATCGCAGGTCCAAAGTCGCGTGATGTGTTGAAAGAGGTGATCAAGGATGCTGATCCTGACACTGCGCTTTCGAATAAACGGTTCCCATGGCTATCCGCGCGTCAGATTGAATTGGGCATGTGCCCCGTGAATGCGATCCGCGTAGCTTATACGGGTGAATTGGGTTGGGAATTGCACCACCCGATCGAAATGCAACGCTATCTTTGGGATTTGTTGATGGAGGCAGGCGCAAAGCATGACATGAAACTTGTCGGTGCGCGTGCGCAAAACTGGCTGCGTCAGGAAAAATCCTATCGTGCCTTTGGCAATGAATTGGGTCGTGATGCCACACCACTGGAGGCGGATTTGCCCCGCTTTATCGACATGAACAAAGAGTTCTACGGCAAGGCCGAGCTTGAGGCGATTGGTGTGCGCAGCAAATGTATCACCGTGCTGATTGATGGACCAGATGATGCCGATCCATGGGGGCGCGAGGCGCTTTATCTTGAGGATGGAACACGCGTTGGGCGTTTGACGTCTGGTGGATATTCGGTGGCTTTCGATCAATCCATCGGCATGGGATATGTCCGCCCAGATGTCGCGGTTGAGGGGCAAAAGCTTAAGGTGAAAATGCAGGATAAACTATGGGACGCCGTGATCACATGCGACAGCCCATATGATCCCAAGAACGAAGTTATCCGCAAAGACGGATAATGAAATGCTAACCTGATTTATCGCGCGCAGCATCCAGTTGCGCGCGAATTTGGGCCAGCGGTTCCAAACATTGTTCAATTTGAGCGACCAACAACGGTGGATCCATCGTTGCCGCATCTTGTGCACTTTTTGCATAGGCCTGCATCAACAACTCTCCACCCTTTGGTGTGATTTTCGCGAGTTTTGACCGCGCATCCTCTGGGTTTGGCACAATTTCAATATATCCTTCGGCTTCCAATACGCGGATCATATGCGTCATACTGGTTTTGGGAACTTGAAAGGCATAGGCCAATTGTTGTGGCGTTTCACCGTCGGGCCGCCGCGACATATGTCCCAGAAGCCCAAAGTGCAGATGCGTGATGCGCTCTGGCAGGTTTTTTTCGATCAATCGCGCACTGAACTGCGCGATGATTCCCACCTCGGTGAAAAAACGGAACACATTATGTATGCTGTCATCTTCCATTCACAATTCTCGTTTCCAATGCCCAACGTGGCGTTGCAATGGCATTTGATCCATATCCAACCCGCGCCAGCATTTGCACGGTTTCCCCATCCTTCGCAAGCATTTGGTGCACTTGGTCATATTGCGTAGCAACCTCTGGATACTCTTGTAAGGCTTGGCTCATTGGCTGTGTCCCCAGCCCCATTGATGTTGCGGCAAGGCTGTAACGCATCCAATCGCGGCCGGCATTAATCTGATCATGGCGGGTGTTTCCTTGTGTTGTCAAAACTGCGAACGCAGGTGTTGCAAAACAGGTGCGCTGCATTGCATTCATTTTGGCACGGAAACCAGAATGATCGGTATCCAACAGCATTTCACGCTTGAGTAGGCCAAGGTTATATAGGGCATCCAACATGGGCTCACGCATTTCGATGCCATCTGGGGTGGCATTGATTTCCCTTTTCCCGATCCGCATCAAATCCACGCTTTCTTTTAGGGTATGTGGCGTTAACATTTCGACTTCCAGCGCATCCCATGTGATCTGTCGTAGTGCCTCAACACGTTGTTGATCCGTAATGATTGAAACATAGTTTGACAGTGCCGCTATTTTGTCCGCCTCAATATCCCGGTCCTCATATGCCTGTTTATCACTATGTCGGGTGACTATGAATTCTGCCAATGGGTCAAGTGTTGCGCCTTTTGAAAATTTGGCGACTGCTATTGGACCGTCCTCACCTTGAGGTAAAATATCAAAATCAACAACATGCCCTGTTTCTGTAGCCGCTATTCTAAGGGTTTCTAGGAAACACCCCATCCCGATAAAGATTTGTCGGTTTAATGGGTCAGTCATTGGTAAATCCCGCGTTGTATCGCGATGAATGGTAACCTGACCCTCTTGGCTTAAATCCACCAACCATGGTTGGCGGTTGTGTGGGTTGGGCGCAAGCAGTGCATGCGCCAGAGCGCGCTTGATCGGGTCAGTATATGTTGTGGCGCCTGCCCATGGTTCTAGTGCCTTGGTTGGTGTTCGGCTGAATAAAAAACCGGCTGATCCGGCTGCCGCCAAAATTGTTCCGCCACCCAAAATGTTTAAAAAATTACGTCTATTCATAATTGAGTCTACTTAATACGATATCGTACTAACATAATACGAAATCGTATTACAAGGAAAATCTTTGGTATGAATCAAAAAAGAGCGCCATTTCTGGCGCTCTCTTCTTTAAATCGAGAAAATGGAGTTGGTCTTATGCGTCGGGCGTCCAACCAGAAACCGATTTGATTTCTAAGAAATCTTCGATTCCCCACAGGCCGCCTTCGCGCCCATTGCCTGATTGTTTCATGCCCCCAAAGGGCGCACCTGCGCCACGTGATGTTCCGTTCATTTCCACCATGCCTGAACGAAGGGCGCGCGCCAATCTGTTTGCACGTGTGCCATCCTGCGTCTGAACATAGTTGGTCAGTCCGTAAACCGTGTCATTGGCGATTTCGATGGCCTCTTCCTCGGTATCAAAGGGCATCATTGACAAAACCGGACCAAAGATTTCTTCGCGCATGATGGTCATATCGTTATTGCAATCGGCAAAAACAGTTGGGCGAATGAAATAGCCGCGGTTCATGCCCTCGGGTCGGCCTGGGCCACCCGCGATCAAACGTGCGCCTTCTTCGACACCTTTCTCGATCATGCCTTGGATTTTTTCAAACTGCACAGCGTTTACGACAGGTCCGATATGACGCCCTTCTTCGTTTGCGAAACCAACGGTGACCTTTGCCGCAGTTTCAGCCGCGATTTCAACGGCCTGATCATAGATGTCACGCTGTACCAACATACGCGTCGGCGCATTACAGGATTGGCCCGTGTTGTTCATGCAATGTAGAACGCCACGTTTGACGGCCTTTTCATCCGCATCTGCAAAGATGATGTTTGCGCCCTTACCCCCCAGTTCAAGGTGAACGCGTTTCAGTGTGTCCGCGGCACTTTTGGAAATTAGACGGCCCGCGCGTGATGATCCAGTAAAGCTAACCATGTCCACATCTGGATGTGCGCTCAGCTGGCTGCCGACACCAACACCGTCCCCGTTCACAAGGTTAAAGACACCCGCTGGGAATCCCGCCTCGTCCATGAGTTCGGCGAAAATCATGGCGTTCAGCGGGCTTTCTTCTGATGGTTTCAAAACCATTGTGCATCCCGCGATTGCCGCCGCACCTACCTTTAGGGTGACTTGGTTCATGGGCCAGTTCCATGGCGTGATCAACGCCGCAACGCCCACAGCTTCATATATGATGCGGTCGTTTGGTGAACGATCATTTAGGGGGCGATCAAAATCAAATCCCTTGGCCGCACGGATAAAGTTTTTCAAATGCCACGATCCTGCAGGTGTTTGTTGTCCTGCTGCCATGTCGATTGGAGCACCCATTTCCATGCTGATCGCTTCGGCCATATCCGCGGCGCGGGTGTTGTAAAGATCCAGTAATTTTTCAACCAATGCGATCCGATCCCCGACAGGGGTTGCCATCCATGCAGGTAGCGCCGCTTTGGCCGCGGCGACAGCTGCATCTGTATCTGAATGCCCACCTAGGGAAATTGTGGCGCAGGCCTCTTCTGTTGATGGGTTGATAACCTGATGATCACGCCCGTCCTTTGGGTCCACCCAAGATCCGTTGATGTAAAATTGACGTTTCTCAATCATGATATGCTCCTTCATCCAGTGGTCGTTTTTGTCGACTCAAGAATTTGATCAAATTATACGCGGCAGAGTGTCACTGTCATACAGTTAATGCAATAGGCCTGTGTAACTTATCCACGTGTTCCCATATATATAATTTCATGAATATATAACAGGAGCACCTAAATGGGTTTACGCATCGCCGACATCGTTCCGAATTTTATTGCTGAAACGGACCAAGGTCAGATCACCTTTCATGACTGGATCGGCGACAGCTGGGCCATTCTGTTTTCACACCCCAAGGATTATACACCCGTTTGTACCACTGAGTTTGGGGCAGTTGCGCAATTGGCGGATGAGTGGGCCGCGCGAAACACCAAGGTGATTGGCTTATCCGTTGATGGTGTAGAAGAGCACAAAGGTTGGAAAGCAGACATCGAGTCGTTTTCTGGCGCATCAGCATCATTTCCAATTATTGCGGATGAAAACCTAGCAGTTTCAAAACAGTTCGACATGCTTCCTGCGGATGCCTATTTGCCTGATGGGCGCACCGCCGCAGACAGCGCTTCGGTGCGTTCTGTTTTCATCATCAGCCCCGATAAAAAGGTGCAGTTGATCATGACATATCCAATGTCAGTGGGCCGCAATTTCGCAGAAGTTTTGCGTGCACTTGACGGGTTGCAGGCATCCTTTGGGCAACCCATCGCAACACCTGCGAATTGGACAACGGGCCAAGATGTGATTGTCGCGCTGACAATCAATGACGATCAGGCACGTGAAAAATTTGGTGAAATTGACGTCAAACTTCCATATTTGCGGACAACAAAACACGCATAATGTCATTCGGATGGGGCGCAGGGTTGCGCCTCATCCCTCCAATAGGACAGGTCGCAAAATATCGGCGACGGTGTTCCATGTTTCCTCTGACGATGCACTTAACAAATACCCATTTGTAAGCCGTGCATTGTATTCTTGGTCATCTAACATTTTTGAGACACCACCAGCCAGCTGTGTTGTTAACACACCTGCGGCGTGATCCCATGGGTTTAAAATGGAGGATAGGCAAAAATCCACATGGCCCTGTGCCAAAATACGATATTCATGGCATGAACAGCGCAATACTGACGTGCGCCGAAATTTTGGCAAATGGGGCGCAAGCGTGAACTGGATTTCCTTGGGCATCAGGCCAAAGTGTATGTAGCCTGACAAATCTTCGGCCGCGCGAGGCTGAGCGGTTTGCAACGAACGGCGCCTATCCTGTGCATCACTGAAATCGCAGGTGTCTTGTCCCAAATCGGCCTCGATAAAATCATCCATGACGGGATCATAAAGCAGACCGTAGATTGGTCGCCCAAAATGTAACACCGAAAGAATGATACCAAACAGCGGGATGCCATTTGCAAAATTCCAGGTGCCGTCAATCGGATCAATTACGAAGCAAATTTCATGATCTGCCATCTGGGTGCGCAGGAATGGCTGTTTTGAAATAACCTCTTCGCCAACGACAACGGCATGCGGGAATAGGTTTTGCAGCTCTGTGGTTATCATGGCTTCTGATGCAAGGTCCGCTTTGGTCACCAGATCATCATCACGTGATTTGGTGCTGACGTCCTGCGCGGACAGGTTTTGAAATCGTGGCATGATTTCGGTTTTTGCCGTCCTGCGCAGCAGATCACGAATTTGGCCTTGTTCCGCGCTGTTCAGAAATGGAGTTGATGATGTGACGGTCATATCTGCCCCTTATGCCGTTTGTTTGATGTCAGGTATACCGCAGATTTCATCGGAACACTATTCGCGCGCTCGCAGGATTTGTGCAGCGGGTGCGTTCAACGCCCGCATCGCAAATGCAAGGTTGGCCAACACATTCGCCAAAACGCCCCCCAAAACAATCGCAAAGGCGTTTGGCCAGATGACTGAAAAATCAGTCTCCATCACGAAATATGTAACGGCCCATCCGCCAAGCGCGCCCGCCCCAATCGCCACAATGCCCGCCGACGCACCCATCATTGCTGCACGTAATGCAAAACTGGTTAAGATTGAGCGCCGCGTCGCGCCCAAAGTTTTCAAGATTGCGGCTTCGTAGCGACGCGCGTGAAGGGCAGAGGCGGCTGATCCGATCAATACCAAAAATCCGGTCAGCAGCGTTGCCATGGCCCCATATGCCGTTGCCGAGGCGATGGAATTTAGGACTGTGGATACACGATCAATGGCGTCCTTTACGCGGATCGCCGTGATATTTGGAAAGGCCTCGGCCAAGGTACGCAATAGTGCGGCTTCATGCTCGGGCGTGGTATAGACGGTTGCGATAAAACTGTGAGGAGCGCCCGCCAGCGCAGAGGGGTTCATCGTCATGATAAACCCAATCCCAGCGGTTGAAAAATCAACGTTTCGGAAACTGGTGATGGTGCCCGTAATGTCACGGCCCAAAATATTCATCGTGATCTTATCGCCCAGTTTTAGGCCCATTTCAGCGCCTTCTTCAGCGGCAAAACTAATTTGGGGCGGACCTGTGTAATCCTCAGGCCACCAGGCACCTTGGGTTATTTCTGTATCGTCACCGGGGGCGGCGGCATATGTTAGACCACGATCCCCTTGGATCACCCAATGGTCGCCTGCGACCTCGGCGGCGGGTTTGTCGTTGATCGTCGACACAATCCCGCGCAGCATGGGAGCCTCTTCAAAATCGCTGACGTTTTCATCCGCTTTCAATATCTCTCGGAATTCCGGCATTTGAGATTTCTGAATATCGACAAAGAAATAAGACGGTGCAACGCCCGGTAGGTCTTGTTTGATGGCTTGTCTTAGGTTCCCGTCAATTTGCCCAATTGAGGCCAAGACCGAAAGCCCCAGACCGATCGACAAGATAACGGCGGTCGCCCCTTCGGACGTGCCGCCAATCGCTGAAAGTGCCCAGCGTAAGGTGGAACGTCCCTTGGACCAGCTTCGCAAACGATGGGCAAGTTTGCGGATGGCGATGGCCGCGATTGATAGAATTGCTAATGCTCCAATCACACCCACTGCGGTCCATAGTGTCAGCGCGATTGATCCTGTGAAATAGCAGGCAGAGGCAAGCAATATCGTCGTCAGGCCCAAGGTGATCATCACGTAAATGGCGCGGGGTAGGCGAGTGGCTGTTCCACCGCCGTCGCGAAATAGAATCGCGGCCTTAATGTTTTCTGCACGAGCCAACGGCCAAATCGTAAAGATTAGTGCGGCAAGTGCTCCGTATAACGTCGCTTCGATGATGGGGCGGGCAAAGACGGTCAGCGTGATGGGAAAGGGCAGCATCTCTGACAAAACGGGCTCAATAGCGATGGGCGCGCCGATCCCCAGAATAAGGCCGATTAAGATACCGATTGAGGATAATGCGGCGATTTGAAAAAAATAGGTTTGAAAAACCGTGGCGTTATCTGCGCCGATACTGCGCAGCGTTGCGATCACGCTGGTTTTGCGGTCCAGATATGTGCGCACGGCTGAGGAAACGCCAATCCCCCCAACAGCCAAACCCGCAAGTCCAACTAGGATCAAAAACGACCCCAGTCGGTCAACGAACTCTGCAATGCTTGGTGATGCCTCTCGTGCATCACGCCAGCGTAGGCCGCTTGAGGCCAGATCGGTTTCTACGGTAGCGGCAAGTGTGTCTAAATTCGTGCCACTGGGCAGCTTCATCCTGTATTTTGTACTAAACAACGTGCCCGAGGCGAGAAGACCAGAATTTTCCAAATCTTTGGTCATCACGATGGTTCGCGGCCCAAGGCCAAAACCGTCACCTGCGCCATCTGGGATATAGGTGATGACATCCGCCAATTGGAACGTTGCGGTTCCCAGTTTGAACGGATCACCAATGTTCAGTGCAAGGCGATCTGCCAACAAACGCTCCGTCACGGCGGGCGGGTGCGTGCCAGTTTGTTGGAACACTGTGACGAATGATTTGCCCGACTGCAGTTTTGGGGTCCCATAAAGGGGATAGAATTCATCAATTGCTTTGATTTGTGTCAGGCCACGTTCTGTGACGCCATCACGTTCGACGACAGCCATGGATCGAAAATCAACGATCTGCGAAATGGCATCGGCTCGATTTTCCATCCATGTGCGTTCATCGTCGGTCGCAAAGCGATATGTGAATTCGGCCTCTGCATCTCCGCCCAATAGGGCTGCACCTTCGGAAACAAGGCCCGCTTGAATACCGCTGCGCACGGTGCCGACCGCAGCGATCGCCGCAACACCCAGTGCCAAGCAAGCGACCAGTATGCGAAATCCGCTGAGACCCGAGCGCAACTCACGTCGCGCAATTTTGCCAGAGACGCGCCAGCTCATTGAGAGACC